>JADGNP010000326.1 GCA_017883425.1 Candidatus Sulfotelmatobacter sp.
GACGCTGAACATGAACTACGTGCTACTCGAAGGCATTTTCAGTGCAGGTGAACGAGGGCATATGGGTATGTGGAGCGGGACCATCAAGCAGGTCCGTCGCGCCCAATTCTGGCGACCTGTTAAGCAATGACGGCGTAAGGCCCAGATGAGTGTAATGGCGATGTTACAACAAACTAGGGCGCGGACGACGCGCTGTGCAAGAGGCCGTCAGAGTATCTGTTGACCCTAGTGGAGACAAACCATTGAGCCAGATGGAGGATGAGCAAAACAGTAAACACGTTAGTTGCGAAAGCGGAATCGACCACGAATGTCCCAATTATCTGGCCCAGTACGTCATTGCCCATGATGGAGTGGGCGACGAACTGGAAAGCCATGAACAGAACAATCCCGAACAGGTAAAACTCCGCAAGGATTGCATGGCGGAGGTTTGCGCAGCGATTTAGGAGTACGACGACAGCGCGACGCGCAGCGGGGTCATCCATCCCAAGATGTTTAATCGAGCGAAGCCGCGAGACGGTGGACACAACGCAAAATCCAGCATACAAGCAAAGGACACACAGTGTGTAAACCAGCCAGTGCTGCAACGTTGAAAGCTCGCGCCAGATCGACCAGAGCGCGATAGGTGGGTCGAGATACCTCAACATCAGGGCACCGCCTCAATCATCAGCAAAGATGAGTAAATTGTCGCTCTGCTACGCGAGATCGAAAAGTAACTGTTGTAATCAGGCCATTACACTCAAGTGCCCCGCGCAAAGCCAGATGAGTGTAATCGCGATATTTCGCCAACGATCGAGCGGAAGCCCTACTTCACGATTCTGAAAGATTAGAGGGACAGTTTCAGGTGGCCCTGCACTTAATCCCAGTCTTGCTTGGTAGATTCCTATTCATTAGCGGCCCAGGATTCTGCGCACCTGGTCGATGTGATTTATATCATGGGTGGCCATGTGGCGGCATAGCTCTTGCACGGTCAGCTTGCCGCGTTCCGCGTGCACGCCGTGGCGCTGCCATTGCTCGGGTGTGAGCTGGGCAAACATCCGCAGGTTGGCTTCCCGCCGAGTCCCATCACTTCTACGGGTGTTTTCGGCTGTATGTGGGACAATACGACATGCCGCTACGGACGTACCTAGTCAGCACGGGCCTGAGTGCTGGACTTACGCTGTTGTGCACTTTGCCGTTTGTATTGGTCGCGCTCTGGCGCTCCCGCACACGGCGGTGGGGACTGGTTTTGTTTGTCGGGTCCTTAGTCATCCTTGAGAATGCGATCGAAGAACTGCCCCGGGTGAATGGGTTCCAGCACCTGCATTGGAGTTGGCAAGCTGCGCTCCTAATAACGGCTTGGACATTATTAGTGGCGTGGTTGACTCCTGGGGTCTCCTTCGCATCAATCGGCGTGACGTCGAGACTACAGCCCGGCTGGTTGAAACCGTCAATCGTCGCCCTCTTAATCGCGGCAGCGGTTCCTGCTGTTGTCTTCAGCCTGGGCTCTCGCGTCAGGCTGACTGGTGAGGGGTGGGCTTACCTGCTGGTGATGCCAGGCCTGGCGGAAGAACTTCTCTTCCGCGGACTGTATCAGTCCTTGTTGAACAGCGCTTTCGGCCGATGCTGGCGGTTCGGCGGAGCCCAGTTCGGGTGGGGGCTGCTGATCACGTCCGTTCTGTTCGCCGGAGCCAATGGCCTCGTTGCCGTCAATAGTCAGCTGCATGCGCGGATTGTTCTTCCGGCGGCCATCGCTCCGTTCATAGCCAGCCTGGTTTCTGGATGGGTCCGCGAACGCACGAACAGCGTCTGGCCGTCGGTGTTTGGTCACAACCTTAGCAACATCGTGATTCCTGTTGCGACTTTTGTCTCACGGTTGATCCACTAATTCGCAACCAGCCTCTTTGCACCGGCCGCGCGTCCGCTTCTGTGAAGTGCCGGGTCATCACCCACTTGGCCGAAGGTTGGCTAACCGGAGATGTGGCCCCCTGTCGCTTTGGCGAATTGTGTCTGGATGCAGCATCCTGCACCCCGAGCCCGGAGGCAGTGTCCTTACGCCCAAGTAGGGGTCGTGACAGAATTGTTGATTTTTGGCTCGCCTGACGAATAGGGCGGCGCTGGCCCCCCTTGTCTTGGCAATGGCGTAAGAATGGAGCGGGAGACGGGGATCGAACCCGTGACATCCAGCTTGGGAAGCTGGCGTTCTACCGCTGAACTACTCCCGCTCGGTGCGTTCACGATAATAGTAACTCATCCACCGATTGAGTTGGTAAGCATTGTTCCGTACCGTCGCTTCCGCACCCCGGCGACGGGCCGTCGAGCTTCGCTCGACGGACAGCCGAGGGCGGCTGTCCCCACATGGGTGTTTGGGCGAACTGAGACGCTACCGGAGCGTTTTCTTCCCCGACAATTTTGTCTCGGTTGTTCCACTTTTCACACAAATCATAGCTTTTCGTTGACAGCAGGCCGATTCGTGGTAGCTTGGGACGCTTCCCCTCCCGACCAAGAATTCGCGCAGGCACAGGCCAGCAAGCCCACGGCCTCGCGTGTAAGCATTAGGAGGCTTTCCATGGGGAACTTCTTCACCGATGTGATCTCGCAGGATCCTCGCTTTAACTCCGCCGCTCGCGTCTCCGATCCTTCGCTGCTCGAACCGCTGACCCGGCAACTGGTTCAGCAGTTGGTCGACGCGGCCCAGCAGATGGGCATCAATGTCATGGTCTTCGAGACGTATCGCAGTCAGGCCCGCCAACAGGAACTGTTCAACAACGGAGCGACCAAGCTGCGAACGGTAGGGGTCCACCAGTATGGCCTGGCCTGCGACATCGTCCGAGTGGTCGGCGGCGAACCGTCGTGGAAGGGCGACTTCTCTTTTCTGGGCGAGCTCGCCCACAGCAGCGGCCTCATCTGGGGCGGAGACTGGGGCAATCCCAACATCAAGCACAGCTTTGTGGATAGCGTGCATGTTCAGCGCTGCACGGTGGCCCGGCAGGCCGCTCTTTTCGCCGGGACCTTCTATCCCGACGACAACTACAATCCTTACACCGACGACCAGCACGTTTTGTTTGCGTCTGCAAAGCCGCCGTTGAAGGGCAAAGGGGCTGGGTCAAAACTCGGAAAAGCGCGCACCAAGAAAACCGCGGCCTAGCCAACACCGCGCGGGCCTTGGTTCCGCGAGCAACGGTTCCGCGGGCAATGTTCCGAGGCCCATGTCCCGAGAGTGGTCGCAGTGCAAGGCCGAGCATCCCTGCACGGTGGCGTCCGAGTGGATTACTATGTTCGCTGCGCTTGATCGACTCTCGCAACCTCGAAGGACATTCGACTCATGGCCCGAAACGGACTCACCCCCAGCGCTGTAACCTCCCGCCGTTCTTTCCTCCAATCCACGCTCGCCACGGGAGCCGCCGCGGCCCTCTATCCTGCCCTCGGTGCACCTCGCGTCAGCGCTACGCCATCGCGCGCTCCCAGCGGAAAGGCGCCGGGCGTCGCCGTCCCTGACCTCAAGCCGTTCGAACTGGAAGAGATCACGATTCCGGAACTGCAAGATGGAATGAAGTCCGGCAAATTTACCGCGCGGTCGCTGGTGGAGAAGTACATGGCGCGTATTGACGAAATCGACAAGCGCGGCCCGGCCGTGAACGCGATCATCGAACTCAACCCGGATGCGCTGTCCATTGCCGAGGCGCTCGATCAGGAGCGCAAAGCCAAGGGCGCGCGAGGGCTGATGCATGGCATCCCGGTGCTGATTAAGGACAACATCGACACGGCCGACAAGATGATGACCACGGCCGGATCGCTGGCTCTGGTCGGCTCCAAGCCGCCGAAGGATTCTTTCGTGGCGCAGAGGCTGCGCGCGGCGGGCGCGGTGATCCTGGGCAAGACCAATCTCAGCGAATGGGCGAACATCCGTTCCAGCCACTCGACCAGCGGGTGGAGCGGGCGCGGCGGGCTGACGAAGAATCCGTATGCGCTCGACCGCAATCCGTGCGGGTCGAGTTCCGGCACCGGTGCCGGCATTTCCGCGAACCTGGCAGCCGCAGGCATTGGGACCGAAACCGACGGGTCCATCGTCTGTCCGTCGTCGTCCAATGGCCTCGCCGGGATCAAGCCAACGGTGGGCCTGGTCAGCCGCGGCGGCATCATCCCGATTTCCCATAGCCAGGACGGAGCCGGTCCCATGTGCCGCACCGTGCGCGACGCAGCGATCCTTCTGGGTGCGCTCACCGGCGTCGATCCCGATGACGCGGCCACGGCGGCCAGCGCGGGCAAGTCGCAAACCGACTATGCGCAGTACTGCGATCCCAATGGCCTCAAGGGCGCACGCATCGGGGTAGCGCGCAAGTATTTCGGATTCAGCGACTCGGTGGACGCCCTCATGGAGCAGACCCTCGCAGTCCTGAAGCAGCAGGGAGCGACGCTGGTCGATCCCGCAGACATCGAAACTTTCGGGAAGTTCGACGAGAGCGAACTGCTCGTGTTCATGTACGAACTCAAGGCCGATCTCAACGCCTACCTGGCGCGACGCGGCCCGGGCGCGCCCGTACGCACGTTACAAGACATCATTGACTTCAATGACCACAACCGGCAAAAGGAGATGCCGTATTTCGGGCAGGACTTATTCGTGAAAGCCCAAGCCAAGGGACCACTTACGGACAAAGAATATGTAGATGCGCTGGCCAAGAATCATCAATTGGCCCGCACCGAAGGCATTGACGCGCTCATGGACAAGCATCATCTTGACGCCATTGTGGCTCCCACTGGGGGGCCGGCGTGGCTCACCGATCTGGTCAACGGCGACCACGTCGCGGGAGGCAGTTCGAATGCCGCCGCCGTCGCGGGTTATCCCAACATCAATGTGACTGCCGGCTTTCTTTCCGGCTTGCCGGTGGGCGTCTCATTCTTTGGCCGGGCATGGAGCGAGCCCACGTTAATCAAACTGGCATACTCGTTTGAGCAGGCTACGAAGGCGCGGCAAGCGCCAAGGTTTCTGGCGAGCATCGGACAGGGCTAGCATTGCTCAGGAAGTGCTTGTGGTGCGCCAGAATTGCACAGGTCCTTCGCTTCGCTCAGGATGACAACGTGGAGGGATTGATGCTGGCCAGGTGCGTGATTTGGTTACTTGTGCTGGGTTGCTGCGCGTTCGGGCAGGTGTCTTACCCCAGCCTGGAGGTTCACATCAGCGATCTGCCGACGCTGAAGGCGCGGACCAAAGATCCTACCGACGTGCTGCTGACTTCGCTCGACACGATCCTGCGCGACCGCGAGGTCTGCTGCGGGAAAGATTCGGCTCTCGAGGACAGCTTGGAAAAGGCCGATCCGACTTCTTTAGAAGACATTGCCGCGAAGCTGCAAGGCCGGCATCTGCTGAGCGATGGCCGGCCGATCATGGTGACGGCCCAGTATCTGGCCCCGGACGCCATCGGTGCAGACGGGCTCATCAACACACTGCAGGCCAAACATGCGCTGCTGATGGAATGGAATTCCCACCTGTATGTCTGTTACGGAGTGACTTACCGGAAAGACTACCATGCTAACGGCGGAGTGATGGATACGATCCTGACGTTCCTGCTGCTCGATACGCGATATTCGGACTCTCAGCGGGAAGTGGTTTTCAATCGCGAAAGGGATGACTGGAAGAAGGTGCAGGGGATGCTGTGGGTTGCGTCTGCGCCGCAGTAAAGCATGGCGAATTTCTAATCTTGCTTCTACGTTTTACTTCTCCGTGTTAGCCTTGACTTATGAGGGGGTAATAAATGACCAAGCTGAATAAGGTAGTCGGTTCCCTGCGGAACGAGTACTCTCGTCTCGAAAAGGAGATGGGAAGAGTGGGGAAGGCGCTGGATGCGCTAGGCCATGCTGGCGGGAAGACGCTCAAGAGGACGGGACGTACCTTGAGCAAGGAAGCCCGCAAGCGGATCGCCGACGCGCAAAGACTACGCTGGGCGAAAGTGCGGAAACAAGCCGCCAAGCTAGTCAAATCGTAACTGCAGTTATTTCGCAAGCACCGCAGACGGCCTCGTTCGTACTTCTCCCAAGACTTGCGGGCGGGGCCTTTCGCGGGGCTCCAGTCAGAGAGCGACTCAGGAATTCCCCATCTAGGTCCAGCGGAACCACTTCAGCGCCAGCACAAACGAAATTCCGCCCCACAGCGCGAGCACCAGCAAACGCGGCCACTGCTGCACGAGCGGCGTGCCCTCCAGAATGCTGGCGCGCAGGGCGTCGTTGAGTGCGGTCAGGGGCAAGGCTTTGATCAGCGGATGGATCACCACCGGGAATCGTTCGTAGGAAAAGAACACGCCCGAGAAAATCCACATGGGCATCATCACCAGGTTGATCAGGCCACTGATGCTCTCGATCTTCTGCGCGCGGCTCGCGGTCAGCAGGCCGACGCCGCCGAAGGTGAGCGCTCCCAGGCCTCCCA
>JADGNP010000327.1 GCA_017883425.1 Candidatus Sulfotelmatobacter sp.
ATGAAACCGCAGAAGCAAGCGGAAGCACTGCTCGAACTCGCGGTCGGCCATAGCGACGGCGCCGTGGATCAGATTTCGTCCCGGGTCGATCGCTGGCCAGGGAAGGTGAAGTGGGACTCGCGGATCGCGGCACTGACTACCGCCGCGCTGAACTCGAGTGACATGCGGGTGCGTGAGTCGGGCATCGAAGTCGAACTCGCGGCTTACGGACTGGCCAAGAACTCCGCCAGCCTCGATTACCTGCTGAGAACCTCCGAATCTCCCGATCACGCGCGTAAGATTTGGGCGCTGTGGGCGCTCGGGCTGATGGGGAATCGCGGCGTCGAAACCGACCGCGTGGTGCAGGTCTTAACCGCTCACTTGAAAGATGCCGACGATGATTCGCGACGCTGGGCCGTCGAAGGACTTGCGCTGGCCGGCTCTGCCCGGACGATCGAGCCTCTGCTGAAGACCATGCACGACGATCCCTCACCGATTGTGCGCGAGAGGGCCGCGTGCAGTCTGGCGGAGTCCGGCATGTTTACGCGCGAGCAGCGACTCTCCGCTGTCCCGCAATTGTTGAGCTACTCTGACGATCCCTCGTTCGACGCCCAGACGCACGCCTGGGCTTTTCAGGCGCTGGGCGAGATTACCCACCAGCGACTGCCCAACGACTCCAACGCCTGGCGGAGTTGGTACGATTCGACGAAGGGCGATTAACTCAGAAGAGTCAATCAATTTGGTTCACGCCGAAGAACTTCTTAGTAGGCGCTTGGCAGTCTGTGCAACAATCCAGCAGCGAGGGAACCGAGACCAAGACCCCATGGAAAAACTGAATGTAGTTGTTGCTCTCATCACCAGAGAGAACGATTACCAGGCAGAGCAGGCAATCGCGGCAGCCGAAATGGCCGCGCGACTCGGCATCACGATTCAAATCATCTACGCCGACAACGACGCCATCAACCAGACCCAGCAACTCATCAAGATCATTCAAGACCCGGCGCAACGGCCCACCGCCATTCTCGTCGAACCCGTCGGGACTGGGATGCCTCAGGTCGCCAAAGCGGCAGTCGGGGCTGGCATCGGGTGGGGGATCATCAACAGTGATCCCGATTACATCGCCGAACTTCGGCGAGATGGCGCGGTTCCCGTCTTCTCGGTCAGCACCGACCAGTCCGAAGTCGGCCGAATCCAGGGGGAGCAACTTGGCATCCTCGTTGCGGAGGGGAACGTTCTCTACATTGAAGGTCCGTTCAACAGCACGGTGACTCAACTGCGGACGAAAGGGATGCTTTCCACCAAGCCGGCTACGGTCGAACTGAAAATACTGAAAGGCGACTGGACCGAGCGCAGCGCGCATAACGCTGCGAAGTCCTGGCTGTCACTCGGGTCCTGGCGCGAGCTTCAGATTCGGGGGGTCATCTGCCAGAACGACGCCATGGCCATGGGCGCCAGAAAGGCCTTCGTCAACCTGACGGAGAAGGATCGCGAGCGGTGGTTGAGTATTCCTTTCACGGGTTGCGACGGTGTCACCAAGACTGGTCAGGATTGGGTGCGCCGCGGGCTGTTGAAGGCCACCATTATCACCGCCCCCGCGGCGGGAACCGCACTTGAACTCCTGGCGGAAGCGGTCAACTCCGGTTCTATGCCTCCAGACCGCACGTTGATTCCGCCTCGGTCCTTCCCTCCGATCGAAGAATTGCACGGCAAGAGTCAGAAGGCGAGTGGCTAGTAGAGAACCAGCCCGCCGAACTATCCGCGAACCTGAGCTTTGCGATCTTTGCGGCTCTTCTTAGCGTCCTCTGCGGTTAAGAGCTTTTCCGCGCTTGCTAAAACACTTTAACCGCAGAGTTCGCGAAGAACTTCCGCGGAGAGCGCGAAGAAGAGCAAGGGCCCTTCGCTACGAAATGACTCTCCACTAACGACCTGCCATCGGTCTGTCACTCGACCATCTTCGCTACGTGCACGTCGAAACCCGTTTTCGGCAGGAGCGAGGTCAGCGAGAACGCCTTGAATCCGTCGCCGCTGATTTCTGTGTGACGGTAGATTCCGGGCTCGCTCTCGATCATCTCCCGGCGTCCTTCCATGTTTCCGAGGAAGGCCTGCGCCTGGTTCACGCCTACTTCCACTTCTTTCGCGCGCGTGACCACCGCCTCGGAAGCGTACGAGCGCACCAGCTTCGGCCAATATTTCTCCAGCAGATCCGTGCTGGCAAAGACGTCGGCCCAGATGATGCGCCCATTCACCGCCACCACGACACCCACCGCGTTGCGGTCGCGCAGTTGCCGGATCAGGCTCTGATAGTTCTGCTCGATCGGCTTGGCTACCGCGTCCACCTGCCGCTTGACTTCCTCGTTTTCATTTACCTTGGCGTACGAAGATGTCCTCGAAATCTCCGTTGCCACCTCGGGAGCCGCGGCCGATACCTCGACCGTCTCCATCGCCTGCTGCTGCTTGCGAACCTCCGCCCAAACCTGGCTCTGGTCTTTGTCGCCCATGGCCTTGGCGCGCACCGACGGCTGCGCCATCATCGCCATGGGAGGTTGAGCACGTTTTGTTGAACCGGCGAAAGCGCTGCCATACATCGCTTCTGACGCACCGAAATGCGCGCTGGCCGCGACCCACCGCCCCGGCTCCACGCAAAAGACGCTCAGGTCCACCGGATCGCTCTCCGCCGGAACGATGCGGTCTCTGCCGATCACGCGATCCTGCTTGCCTCCGGTAACGATCTCTCCGGCCAGCAATAGCAGTGGCCGTTTGGAATTGTTGACCAGGACCAGCCGGTTCACCTGCGCGCTATCGTTCCGAATTGCCGGCCCTGGATGCCGCCGAATCAGCCCCTGTACATTGCCCGCTTCCGTGACCACCACGTCTCCGGATCGCAACCCTTCATCCAGGGTCAGGAATTGGCCGGTCGGATAGCTTTTCGCCGCGACCACGGGAAACACCGTCAGATTGCCATGCCGGATGGGCTCCAGGACCTTGTAGCCCGGCGGCGGGGTCACTTCTCCCGCTCGCGCCTCTCGCTGGTCCACGACCACCAACCCGGCCACCATCACCAGTACCGCCAATGCCAAGAAAGTCTTCGGACTCATAAACGCTCCTCCCTCGCCGGACGGGCGCACCGCTTGGGGGCGCGCCCGGCCATCTCGACTCCGTGGAAAGAACGAAAATGCCCGCTCGCCTTGCGGGCAAAATTCGCACCCCGCGCGTCTCAGGGTCAGCGTCTCGTTTTAGGCATTCAAGGTCGGAAATCGGCACGCGTAATCCCGCCCGCTGCCGTTCCCCTGTAAAATTGAAGGAGCGATTCTGGAGCCACTTCCGCATTGTCTTTTCTCGACCAACTGAACCCGCAGCAGCGCGAAGCCGTCGAAACCACCGAAGGCCCGGTGCTGATCCTCGCCGGCGCCGGTAGCGGCAAGACGCGCGTCATCACTTACCGCATCGCCTACCTGATCGAGCAGAAAGGAGTGATGCCGGAGTCTATCCTGGCCATGACGTTCACCAACAAGGCCGCCGCCGAAATGGGCGAGCGCGTCGAAAAGCTGGTGGGCGGGCTGAGCATCGCCAAGCCGGTCATCTCGACCTTCCATTCGTTCTGCGTGCGCGTGCTGCGGCGCGACATTGAAGCCCTGCGGATTCCGTCGAGCGTCCCCGGTCAGCCGCCGATCGGTCACACGAAAAACTTCGTCATCTATGACGAAAGCGACCAGCAAGCCGTGGTCAAAGGGGTGATGAAGCGTCTCGGCCTCGACGACAAGCAACTCACGCCGCGCACGGTTCTGGGCCGCATTTCGTGGGCGAAAAACCACATGCTCGATCCGCAGGAACTCTACCTGCAGTCGGCCGATCCCAAGACCGAGCGCATTGCCCACTTGTACGAGGAATACCGCAAGGAATTGCGCAAAGCCAACGCGCTCGATTTCGATGATCTGCTGCTCGAAGCCGTCCGCCTGCTGAAATCGGCCGCGCCCGTGCGCGACTACTACAACCGCCGCTTCCAGTATCTTCTGATCGACGAATATCAGGACACGAACCGTCCGCAATACGAACTCATGCGAATGCTGGCGGGCGAGCGGCACAACGTCTGCGCCGTCGGCGATGAAGACCAGTCGATTTACTCCTGGCGCGGCGCCGACATTCGCAACATTCTCGAATTCGAAGAGGATTTTCCCGAGGCCAAAATCATCCGCCTCGAGCAGAACTACCGCTCCACGCAAAACATCCTGCAGGCGGCGTCGGCAGTGGTCGCGAACAACATCCGCCGCAAAGGCAAGAACCTTTTTACCTCGCGCCAGGGCGGCACCAAGATCGGCTACTACGAGGCGCCTGACGGCGAGAACGAAGCCCTGTTCGCCGCCGATCATATCGCCAAGTACTTGCGCGAATCGACGGAACGCGGGGAAACGCCGCGCGCCGCCGTGCTCTACCGCACCAACTCGCAGTCGCGGTTGTTTGAAGAGGCCATGCGCCGCTACGGCCTGAAGTATCACGTGGTCGGCGGATTCTCGTTCTACGAGCGCTCCGAGATCAAAGACCTGATCTCGTACCTCAAAGTCATCCATAATCCGGACGACTCGATTTCGCTGCTGCGCGTCATCAACACACCCACCCGGGGCATCGGCAAAGGCACGATCGACACGCTGGAACGCCTCGCGCTCGAAACCGGCCTGTCGCTGTGGGGCGCGATAGGCGAGGCGATTCGCCGCCAGCTCTTACCTTCGCGCGCGCTGATATCGCTGAAAACCTTTCAGCAGCTAATCGAAGATGCGCGCGCGATGCTGGCGGGAACGTTTGTGGAGCAACTGGAAGGAAGCGTACGTGTGGGTGCGGGCGAATCGCCCCCGCAGTCAGCACAGCCCGTGTGGGGACAGCCGCCTTCGGCTGTCCAGCAGGGCGAAGCCCTGCCGCCTTCCGCCGACGAATCGCAACCCGAAGATGCCACGGCCTTCGATCCCGCCGAATTTGGAAATTTCTCGTTCGACTTTGGCGAGGCTGAGACCGCACCTCTTGCCGGCGGTGCGGAGGCGGGACGCCTCCACGACAGCCGGCGGGACGCCGGCGCTACTCAACCGGAACCCACGGAATCGTCTCGTCCCACGGACTGGTTCCCGACCCCCACGGTCTCGACCGCCGACATCCTAAAGTTCCTGATCGACCGCACCGGCTACATCAAGCTGCTCGAAGACGAAGACACGCCCGAGGCCTTCTCCCGCATCGAAAACCTGCGCGAATTGGTCAACGCCGCCATGGACTCGCGCGACCGCGGCGAAACTCTCGACCAGTTTCTGGACCACGCCGCGCTCGTCGCCGACGCCGACGATTACGACGCGCGCGCCCAGATCACGCTCATGAGCCTGCACGCCGCCAAGGGCCTGGAATTCCCCTTGATCTTCCTCAGCGGGCTGGAAGAGGGACTCTTCCCGCACTCCCGCACCATGCTCGTCCCCGAAGACATCGAAGAAGAGCGCCGCCTCTGCTATGTCGGCATGACCCGCGCCATGGACCAACTCATCCTGACGCGCGCCGTTTACCGCCGCAGGTATGGCACCGATCTGCCCGAGGCCAGCGTCCCATCACGCTTCCTGGAGGAAGTCCCCGCTGCGCTGTTGGAAGAGCTGGGAGCTAGCAAGGCTCGTGTGGGGACGGCCGCCCCCGGCCGTCCGGCGGGGCGAAGCCCCGCAGCTTACGCCGAGAGTACGCACTATTCCTACGAAGACGAAGACCAAAGCGCTGCCTGGCACGATCGCGGGGCGCCCGCAGCGCCAAGCCGGCAAAAGCCCACGGCCCCCGCTCGTCCCTACAACTCCATCGAGAACATCGCCGAGTTCTTTGCCAGCCGCGGCAAGAAGTTCAGCATCCCAAAGGCTCGG
This sequence comes from Candidatus Sulfotelmatobacter sp., assembly GCA_017883425.1. GTDB lineage: Bacteria > Acidobacteriota > Terriglobia > Terriglobales > Acidobacteriaceae > Sulfotelmatobacter. The sequence goes on from JADGNP010000327.1 coordinate 5,853, forward strand.
GTCGAAGAGCCCACGGGCAAGCGTGGATTCCGCCCCGGCCAGAAGGTCCGCCATCCGAAATACGGCGAGGGAACGGTCTACCAGCGCGAAGGAGAAGGCGAAGAAGCCAAGATTACGGTACAATTCCCTCGCTTCGGATTAAAGAAACTGGTGGAGAAGTACGCCCAGTTGGAGCGGGCCTGAGAGTAATTGGGAAATTGAGTAATTGGGTAATTTTGATTCACCGGCATTCTTCCGGGTTTCAAATTACCCAATTACTCAATTACACAATTACAAATCACTCAATCGAAGAAAGCATTCATGGCAAACACAGCGAAGCTGACCAAAGAAGAACGCAAGAAAGCCAAACGCACCGCCCGCAAGAAACGCAAGGCGGAAAAGCCGCTCAAGCCCCGCGATTATCCGCGTGGATCGAAGAAGCCGAAGGTCAAGAAACTGGCCCGCGGCCAGGCGAAACGGTAAAGGCAAGAACTGCCGAGCTACGCTCGGCGGACAGCCGAGGGCGGCTGTCCCCACATGTTCGGTCGCATTTGGCATTTAGC
>JADGNP010000328.1 GCA_017883425.1 Candidatus Sulfotelmatobacter sp.
CCGGTGTGCAGAAAGCCGATGTCGGGCATCAGACGTACAACGGTTTCGCCATCAATCTCGAGCAGAACGCGCAGCACTCCGTGGGTCGACGGATGTTGCGGGCCCATATTCAGGATCATGGTGCGATCCTGACCGGGCTCCAGCACTGGCGTGGGGTTCAGGTGGGCCATCTAGCGATATCCCTCCACGGGATAATCTTTGCGCAGAGGATGGCCTTCCCAGTCCTCGGGCATCAGGATGCGGCGTAAATAAGGATGCCCGGTGAAGCGCACGCCGAACAGATCGAAAACTTCGCGCTCAAAGTAGTTGGCCCCAGGCCAGACCGACGTGATCGACTCGACCGCCGGGCTGGCGCTGTCCAGGCGAACTTTCAGCCGGATGCGCTCTTTGTTCGGGATCGAAAGCAGGTGATAGACGACCTCAAACCGAGGCTCGGCGGGATACCAATCGACACAAGTGACGTCGGAAAGGAAATTGAAGGGGCAGGCGGGATCGTCTTTCAGGGCGACGCAGGCCTCGCGGATGAAGGCCCGATCGACATAGATCGTCATTTCGTCGCGATCGAACTTCACACCTGCTACCGCCTCGGCGTTCCAGCCCAAAAGGCGGGCCACGGCCGGATGGTTCTTCAGTTGCTCCAGATCAGTAATGGCGGGGACCAGAGGCATTAGAAGTTCCCCCGTTTGGGAGAGGTCTCGCCCCAGTCCAGCACGCCCTTCTTCCAGACATAGAAGAATCCGACGAGGAAAATCCCGATATACACCAGCATCTCCCACAGGCCGAAGCGCTTGAGATCGCGCAAAATGATGGCCCAGGGATAGATGAAAACCGCTTCTACATCGAACAGAATGAACAGCATAGCGACCAGGTAGAACTTGACCGAGAAGCGCTGGCGGGAGTCCCCGACCGGGGTCATGCCGCATTCATAGGGGGAGAGTTTAGCGCGGGTGGGCTTCCGCACCCCGACCAGCCAGGAAAGTAGGACAATTGCGGTCGCAATCCCGCCCGCCATAAGAATATGGATCAAAAACGGGAGGTAGCGTGCGAAGTAATTGTCGGGCATAGGACGGGGTATATATAATTCGCGCCAAGCGTTAAACGTTCTAGATTATGGGCTTACACGAACAGTGTCAAGCGAACAGCGGCGCATTCTGTGAAAATGGAGAAGAAGATTTTGTAATTGAGTAATCGGGTAATTTTGTAATTGAAAATCAAATACGGCCAGCCCGAATGCCTGGTGGCCCAATTACACAATTACATAATTGCACAATTACCAAGTTGCCCCAATCCCTATGATTTTCGGCTTCAATACCGACGTGAAGCACGGCGACACGATCTACCACGTGCAGAGCGAAGCGCGTGAAGGCGACCTCCTTCTGCAGACCCAGGTCTTCGTGCGTGGGCGCTGCGTGGGCAAGAAGGCTACTTCTTACGGCAGCAAGACCAGCGAGGTGCAAATCGGGGACGCGCAGAAGGAGCAGCTACTCCGCGAGCAGCATCGTCTCGTGCTCGACGCGATCCGCGAAGGCAAGCTGGACGACGTTCTCGACCACCCGGAGCCCGAAGCCCTGGCCACGGTAAAAGAGCTGGACGTGCAGTGGCTGAACTCCGAGTCGGTTCATGCCGATCGCAACCTGACCATGCAGTTGCGCGTCACCGAGGGCGGCGCGGCGGCGTCCGGGGCGCGCCTGACGTTCCGCTTTGCCCGTCCCGGCGGGGTGCCGTTCTACACCCAGGCGGTGGCCGATTCCGGCGGCGCCGCCGAGATCAAGATTGAAGTCGAAGAAGCGGAGTTGCCGGACTCGTCACTGCTGGTCCAGGCCAACTTCGAGGGGCGCACGGCGACACGGAAGTTTGCGCTGCACAAAGCGGAATAAAAGCAGTGGTGGGACAGTAAGCCTTTACATCATGACATCGGCGTCATCCCGAGCGGAGCCGCTTTTCAGGCGGAGCGAGGGATCTCGCGCGTGCTGCTGCAACTGTCTACGGCAAGACTGCGAGTGCCGCCGAAGAACCACACCAGTGGATCTCATGGCCCAATGAAACTTCAGATCAATGGGGAAGAGCGTGATTTTAGCGATTCTCCTGCTCCTTTCACCCTCGCGGCGCTGGTGGAGACCCTGGGCATGAAGTCTGACCGCGTGGCCGTGGAGCTGAACCGCGACATCGTGCCGCGGGATCGTTGGGCTGAGACTCAGCTCAACCAAGGCGACCGTCTGGAAATCGTCCACTTCGTCGGTGGCGGTTCATGCCCCGACTCCTGCCAGGAACTCTCTTAGTCACCCCTCCCCCGTCGATTCTTCGCTTGACCGCGGCCTGCTCATGCCTAAAATGTTTGAAACATTCGACTTAAGAATTGTTTCAAACATATCTGAGGGAGCATGCAGGACCGGTTCACATCGCAAGAGGTGATTGCTCTGACGGGGATCACGCCCCGCCAGCTTCAGTGGTGGGATGAGCGCGGCGTGGTGAAGCCGGAGCGGGAAGGGCATCGCCGGCTGTACTCGATGAATCATCTGACCGAAGTGGCGGTGATCTGCGAACTGCGGCGCAAGGGCTTTTCGCTGCAGGGCGTGCGCAAGGTCATGCGGTTTCTCGACCGCGAATTCGGCAAGGGACTGGCGGAGATCGTCAGCCGCAACTCCGACTACCACCTGCTGACCGACGGAACGCATCTTTATTTGGAGACTTCCGCGCGCCAGATCGTCGACATTCTGAAGAATTCGGACCAGCCGATTCTGGGCGTATGCCTGAGCGACGCGGTGCGGCAGGTGCGGGCTGGGGTCATCTCCGGAAAGGCGAATACTTCAGTAACGTCGTCGGATTACCGCAGGCGTGCTAAAAAAGTCTCGTAGGGCAAGACTCGGGATCACAGCACGAACGAGCACTAGGGAGACAAGGAGGAAGACATGGTCGGTGAACTGGACCTTCTCAGTGAGTGGATTCCGGAACAGATGCAGCCAGGTACTGTCTTCGTGCTGGAAAATGCCGGCGAGATCGGCGAAAAGGAAGATCCCTATTGGGCGGTGTTGTCTTGCCCTTCGTGCGGAATGCTGGGGTTGATCACGCGCAAACAGATCAACGGCTTCCTGCCCGTGATTTGTGGCTCGGAGCACTGCTCGGCGCAGTTCTTTATCCGCGACGCCGAAGTCGTCGTGCGCAAACCCTTCTAGACATCTTTTTGAAATCGGGGCCGCGTCCTGCGGCCCTTAATTTTTTCCTGCCTTTGCTTCCTGCAACTCCACTGGGACCTGCTCGACGATTTCAATGCCGAAGCCCTCCAGCGCGGCCACTTTTTTGGGACGGTTGGTCAGCAGCCTTATGCGGTGCAGGTTGAGGTCCGAAAGAATCTGTGCGCCGATGCCCACCTCGCGCTGCGTCTGCTTCTCGTTGTCGTACAACGAGGGAAGCCTCTGGCCGCGATGGAAGCCGAGCGCGGTGCGATCGCCGACTTTTTCGACCGAGAACCCCTGAGAAGTCTGGTGCAGGTAGATCAGCGCGCCGCGGCCTTCTTGTGCAATACGGCGGAGGGCGCCTTGCAGCGTGGCGTGGCATTCGCAGCCGGTCGCGCCGAAGACGTCGCCCATCAGGCAATGAGCGTGCATCCGGACTAGAACCGGGGTTGCGCTGTGCTCGATGTCGCCGCGAACCAGCGCGACGTGCGACTCGCCACCGTCGACTTCGCTCTCGTAGGCAATGAGTCGGAACTCGCCGAAGCGTGTGTCGATCAGCGCCTCGCCCACGCGATGCACGTAGCGCTCGTGCGCCATGCGGTAGCGGATGAGCTCGGCGACGGTGAGCATCTTCATCTTGTGCTCGCGGCAGAATTCGATCAGGTCGGGGACGCGGGCCATGCTGCCATCGTCCTTCATGATTTCGCAGATAATTCCGGCGGGGACCATGCCGGCGAGCCGCGCCAGATCGACCGAGGCTTCGGTTTGTCCGGCGCGCACCAGCACTCCGCCTTTGCGGGCGCGCAGAGGGAAAACGTGACCGGGACGCGCGAGGTCGCTCGGCTTGGTGGCGGGATCGATCGCAACCTGAATGGTGCGGGAGCGGTCGTATGCGGAGATGCCGGTCGTCACACCGACGCGCGCGTCGATGGCTTCGCAGAAGGCGGTGCCGAACTGCGAAGTATTCTCCGACGTCATGGGACCGATGTTCAAGTGCTCGAGGCGCTCTTCGGTCATTGCCAGGCAGACCAGGCCGCGTCCGTACTTGGCCATGAAGTTGATGGCTTCGGGCGTGACCTTTTCGGCGGCGAGGGTGAGGTCGCCTTCGTTCTCGCGGTCTTCGTCGTCGACCACCACGATCATGCGGCCGGCGCGGATTTCCTCAATCGCATCGGGGACGTCGGTGAATGGGGACTGGGGACTCATATTGAGGCGATTCTAGCAGAGGCGGTTGCGGTCCAAGCTGCGGTCCACCGCGACGAACTTAACCACAGAGGGCACAGAGTTCCACGGAGGGAAACCACGGAGGGCCTGTGGATTTCGGGCGCGAAAATTCTGCTTGCGGTTTGTTGGGCGCAACGGATGGCGGGGCTGCGGAGCGATTTCGATTTGGGAAAGTGAGGGTATCCCCCCTCCCCCCTGGTCTATTGGAATCATGGGCTTAGCGGGATTTTGCGGAAAAATCCTAGGGGCACAATAGGTTACGGGCAAAATCTTGTGTTTAAAGCACTTAGGATCTGTTTTGTCGTCGTTGAACATACCGCCTCCGCCTTGACCATGATGGGCTGAATTTGGGGCTAGAGGCAAGGTTAGATGTCACATGTCTCGCCTGTTGACATTGCTGGCGAGAAGCACGTAATATTGTGCTGCACGTCATTGCGTGCTTAAAATGAAGACCAACGTTACGCTCAAACTGGACGCCGATCTGCTGCGCGAGGTGCGGGTACTTGCGGCGGAAGAAGACACCTCGATCAGCGCGATGCTGGCGGCACGTCTGGAGCAAATTGTGCGCGAGCGCAAGACTTACCATCGGGCGCGCGGGCGCGCACTGGCACGGCTGCGCGAAGGGATGGATTTGCGGTGGACGCCCGGTTCGCGCGATGAGATTCATGAACGGTGAACGGAGGCCGTTTCTTGCGCGAGGTCCTTCAGGGGCTGAAGCCCTCATGGAAAAGGAAAGCTTTATCGCAGCGCTGGAAGCGCTGCGCCACCCAAAAGCGTTTTGTTCAACAACCTGTGAAGCAGTGCCCCTCCTAAGAACGTTTGTGAGACCGATCGTGTGAAGGCGCGGACCATGGCTGACAAATATTTTGTTGACACCAATATTCTGATCTACGCGCATGACCGCTCTACCGGCATCAAGCACGAGCGGGCGCGGCAGTTGATCGAGCGATTGTGGACGAGCGGGCAGGGCGTGTTGAGCACGCAGGTGTTGCAGGAGCTTTGCGTCAACCTGCGGCGCAAGGTGGCCAAGCCTGTTCCGGTGGACGAAATCCGCGGGCTGATCCGCGATTATCTGAGTTGGGAGATCGTGGTCAATGGCCCCGAAGCGGTGATCCAGGCGCTCGAGATCGAAGTGCGCTACAAGACGTCTTTTTGGGATGCGCTTATCCTGCAAGCGGCCGAACAATCCGGCGCGGCGGTGCTTTACTCCGAGGACTTGGCGGGGAAGCAGAGTTATGGGACGGTGCAGGTGGTGAACCCGCTGCTGGGGTAAATGACTCCCGGCATCCCACCCTTTCGCAAAAAGCGCGAAAGGATGGGGCACCCTGCCGGGGAAAAGCAGGTTCCTCACCGGTCTTTCAGACCGGTTCGGAATGACAAGGGTTTTGGGGAGGTCCTTCCGATCGATCTGGAATGACAAAGGTTTTTGCACAGGCTGATTGTGACGGTTGATACTGCAAATCTTTAGATCAATCCTCAAAGTTTGTCATTCCGAAACGGCTTTTAGCCGTGAGGAACCTGCTGTCCTTTGGAGTGGCAATGGTGCGTGAGAGACGCTACTACGTGTACATCATGTCTAGTAAGAGCCGGGTGATCTATGTGGGGATGACAGGATTTCTCATGGCGCGGGTTTTGCGGCATAGAGCGGGTGAGGGCGGGGAGTTTACGAGGATGTATCGGGTGCATCGGCTGGTTTACTTCGAGTCGTTTCAGAATGTAGAGAACGCGATCGCGCGGGAGACGGAGATCAAGAAGTGGCGGCGCGAAAAGAAAGTGGAGTTGATTCGGCGGGAGAATCCGACTTGGGAAGATTTGGCGGCGGGGTGGGGCGAGGCGGCGGCGATGAGAGTGGGGAAAGCAGGTTCCTCACCGGGCTTGGCGCCCGGTTCGGAATGACAAAGAGTTGGAGTGGGTTTGAGAGCCGATATCAACGACGACGAAAAGCAGGTTCCTCACCGGTCTTTCAGACCGGTTCGGAATGACAA
>JADGNP010000329.1 GCA_017883425.1 Candidatus Sulfotelmatobacter sp.
GAAAAGCAGGTTTCTCGACTCCGCAAGGTCTGTCCGCTCGCGGACAAACCTTGCTGCGCTCGAAATGACAGTGGCGTGAGTGTCACAATATTGTGCGATCTTCAATAGTCGTTCTCAAAAGTGGAAGTTCGTCTCCAAGTACACGAACTGCCCGCTCGCATCCTTAGGATAGATCGACGCGATCACGCCCTTACCCCATGCGTGGCCGTAATACATAGTCGTGCTGAAGGACCGCGTCACCTGATAGTCGGCGTTCAGGTCCCAAACGTTGGCGAGTCCCCGGTTGCCGCTGCTGGGGCGGCCCGTGTATCCGAAAGTTTTCGGCTGGGACGCTCCTCCGCCCGAATACCAGAGGTCGGAGGCACTGGCCAGGCGCAAAGCGTGCAGTTCGCTGCGCAGTGAGAGCTTCGACGCCGGCCTCAAGTTCAGCGTGCCGTACACGTCCTCATTATTCATCATGTTGTAAAAGGGAAAGCGCGCGTACGGGCGGGGTGTTGGCAGAAGTTGGAAGAAAGTGCCGTGGCGTGAGTCATTCGGATTACTATCGCCGCTGCCGTAAGAGTAGCCAGCGCTGATCCAGGGCTTCAGAAATTTCACCGGAGGTTGCCATCCCGCCTCGCCCACGAATGCCCCGGCCTGTTGTGCCAGATTTCCCCAGGAACCGTTTTGCACCGCGCCCCAGAGGAGGAAATCGAACTTGCCTGCCCTCTCCGCGTTGTAAACGTGAGCATAATCCAGCCCATACGTCGCAATCTCGATCTTGCCTTTATCCGCCGCCCGAACCGTCGAAGGACGGTCATCGGTTTTCAAGACCAGCGTGCGATGATCGATATAACCCATCGCAAAAATGCGGAGCTCTCCCGCATTCTGTTTGCTGCTGACCGACCGAGTGTAGGTCCCGGCGTAGATGTCTACGTCCAGTTCGTCCATTCCTTTGACTTGAAATACTCCCGCGGTGGGCCGCGCACCAAAGAAGGTAAAGTTATTCTGTCCCGAATTCAGGGAAAACTGGGCTCCGTCGAAAGACCTCTGCACCGCGCTAAAACCGAAGTTCGAGATTAAGCGATTCGTAATTCGCGTCTGGATCAGAGTTGCCAGTAGCGGATCACTGGGTTTGACTTCGGCGCCATCGAAGTATTCAAAGCGCCCCAGTTTTAATCCGGCGGGGCCGAGGTGCTTGAGGTTCACGAATGCCTGCTTCACAAATCCATTGGCCGCGTTGGTGTGGTTATTGTTCGCAGCGTAATAGGAGCCACCCAACCCGAGCTGTCCCTGGGGAGCTGCTACCACCGCGTCGCTGGGCAAACCTAAGATGGACGGCTGTTCGCCTTCGATGAACCAGTCAATGCGTTCTCCAGTTTGACCGAGACCGACTCGCAGCAACGAGTTCCACAGGCCGTAGTCGCTGTTTCCGGTGTCGCCCTGAAACCAGTTCCATCCTTCTGCACGTGTACGCCAGTTGACCGAAATCTCCAGCGGACCGAGCTTGTGTTTTGCCGGAAGCGTACGCGCCGGAGCCGGAGAAGATTGCGGCGGAGCCGGCACGCTGGACGGGTTCGCTACAACAGCGACCGTCGTCGGGGCAAGGTCCAACTGACCATGCTCCCCAGGCAACGACTGCTGCCCGAACACCACGCCCGAGAAAAGTAAGGCCACACTCAAACATTCTGTCATTCGCAGTTTCATCTCAAGCTCTCCATTGTTCTTGTTCCTCAACCCGTTTAAACAGGCCAAGGGTGTAAATTGCCACCCGACCAATCTGGCGCACAGGAATCTTCGCTGCCGCCAAGTCGTTCGGAATTTTCGGTCAGTTGAGATGCCCGAGGGAGATAGACATCCGCGGTGCTGCCGGCGATTCAATCGCCGGCAGCGTTGAAGGCTGCCGGTTCCAACACAACTTCTCGTGGTCTTTCTGGCCGAGCTACTTTCCGCCTCATCTCGTCCGGACAGAGGAGTTCCAGCACGGGTGAGGTCATGAAGGTCGTGATCAACGCCATTATGACCATCATGGAAAACAGCGCCGGGGAGATGACCTTGATATCGAGGCCGATGTTCAGAATCACCAGTTCCATCAGTCCACGAGTGTTCATAAGAGTCCCCAGCCCGGCGGCCTCTCTGGCGGGCATGCCGGCGAGCCAGGACGCGACCATGGAACCACCCAGCTTGCCCGCGGTAGCAACCAGCACAATCAAAGCGCAATACAGCCACATCTCCGGGCCCTTGACCAAGGCGATGTTGGTTCGCAGACCCGTGAACGCAAAGAAGAGAGGCAGAAGCAGCGTGACGGTTACCGTCTCGAACCGGTCGAGGAGGTAGCGGACAAACTTCGGGTCCTTGGGCATGATCGCGCCCATCAGGAAGGAACCGAACAGCAAGTGGATGCCCAGCGATTCTGTACACAACGCGGACCCCAGGACCAGCACGAGCACGAAGGCAACCATGTTCTCGCTGAGCTCGCCCCGTTTCTCAAAACTGGTGGCGAAGCGTTTCAGCAGGCGTTGCACGCCATAGATCATGAGCAGGGCGAACCCGACAACTCCCCCGAGAGTTATCCAGATCGGCGTTCCGGAGTGCGAGGAACGAATCAGCACCACGATGTACGCCAGAATGCACCAGCCAGTGACGTCATCGACGGCAGCGCAGGCAATCGCCACCGTACCCAGCCGGCTGCCCAGCATGTTTCGTTCGTTCAAGATGCGCGCCAGCACCGGGAAAGCTGTGATACTCATGGCCGCGCCCATGAAGAGCGCGAAACTGGTGAACGCTACGCTGTCATCGGAAAGGCGAGGATAGAGGTAAAGCGCAAGACAGGACGCCAGCACGAACGGCGCAGTGATGCTCACGTGGCTGGTCAGCACGGCAGCGTGACCCTGGCTCTTCAGTTCGCGCGGATTAATGCCCAGGCCCACCAGGAACATGAAGATGATGACGCCAACCTGGCTCAGCGCGTTCAGGAAGCCCAAGCTGGACACGGGAAACAGATACGCGGAAAAATGCGGCGCAACCCAGCCGAGCAGAGACGGGCCAAGCATGATGCCGGCAAACATCTCGCCTACCACGCGCGGCTGGTGGATCTTCTGGAACAGAGTTCCAGCCACGCGGCATACCACCAGGACCACCGCGATCTGCAGCACCAGAGTGAAGAGGTTCGGCATTATTGGGCACCTTTCTTTTGCGTCGAAGCTTGCTTGACCGCATGAAACTCGACGGACTGGCATGACGGACAGCCGGCAACCGACAGGGCACCAGAGAGCACGCGAGGACTTGCCTTAGCATCGACGGTGGCCGTGAGCAGCACGGAGCCGTCGCCTCCGCAATTCGGAGGTGTGGGGAGAGTCCCCGCAGGCCTAAGTGACGCTTGTAAGGTCGTGCCCTCGATTACGCCGGTCCCTCCGGCTTTTCCCGCGTTGATCGCGAAATTCTTGCCGGATTGTGAGAATGTGACCGGAGTGTCCCGATCAAGGCCGAGCGCGCTCACGCACGACGGGATGGTCCCCTTGCTCGCAGCGGCTTGAACGCTCCATACGCCGTCCACTGAGGTGGGGGCCTTCAGGCTTCGGCCGCTCCGGATTATGCCCACCAGGCCGGTAATGGGCAGGGCCACCAAGAATACATACGCGACTGCGAAGTTCCGGTTCGAATGGGACACTTTTGCTCCTGAATTTGTGGTTTCTGGATCAGGGGGATCAGCGGGTAACCGGATGGGGGGGCGGGCCGCTACTAGGCATGAAGATATCCCGAGTGCGGGTGCGGAATCTATTGCACTCTTGGACGGGTAACTAATACTTTTGGGAAGGTATGCAAATTTTTTCAGCCATGCGCACCAAGTCTGGCAGGGATTCTGCCTGCATCTTCCGCATGACCTGCCCGCGGTGGATCTTGACCGTGGTCTCGCTCGTGCCCAGCTCCGCCGCGATCTGTTTGTTGAGCAGGCCCTGGACAACGAGCGCCAGGACTTCCCGCTCCCGCGGAGTCAGGCCCTCGTAACGCTCCCGCAGTTCGGTCACTTCGGAACGCTGTTGACGCCGTTCCCGGTCGCGATCGACGGCCTTGTGAATCGCATCGAGCAGTTCCTGGTCGCGAAAAGGCTTGGTCAGAAAGTCCACCGCGCCGGCTTTCATGGCTTGCACGGTCATCGGTATATCACCATGGCCGGTGATGAATATGATCGGTATCTCAATGTTCACGGCCGCTAGCTCCCGCTGGAAATCGAGGCCGCTAGTGCCGGGAAGGCGGACGTCCAGGATCAGGCACGCGGGAATATCGGTGCGCTGTGCTTTCAAGAAATCCCGTCCGGAGGGGAAGGTCTCAACATTCAGGCCGACGGACTCGAGAAGATCCTTTAAAGCCACCCGGACCGCGTCGTCGTCATCGACTACGTACACCATGGCTTCCGCGGCAGTCATGAGCCGCTCCCATCCGAGATTGGCAATGCGAATTGAAAAGTTGCGCCATGGTCCGGATTGGTGGTCGCCCACAACCTGCCGCCATGCGATTCGACAATCGTTCTGCTGATGGACAATCCCATGCCGATACCACCGGGCTTGGTTGTGAAGAAGGCCTCAAACAGGTGCTCCACCTGATCGGGTTCGAGCCCGCAGCCGCAATCCTGAACACTCACCTGCACGCGGCCGGGATCCGCTTTCTGCGACTGGATGGACAGTTCGCGCGCTCGGTTCGCGACATCATTCATGGCCTCGATGCCATTGACCATCAAGTTCAGAATCACCTGCTGAAGTTGTACTCGATCTCCAAAGACTAAAGGAAGGTCGGGGTCCAGTTCAGTCTTCAGACGAACCTTATTTTTGACCAGTTCAGCATCGAGCAAGGCGATTACTTCATGAATGAGCTCATTCATGTGCAGCGTAGATTTCTGGAATGTGGTCTTCTTCGACAGGCCACGAATGCGCTTGACGACTTCACTGGCGCGACTGCCCTCCGTGATGATCCGGGCGACCGATTCCCGGGCTCTGCCCAAATTGGGGGGATCGAGTGCCAGCCAACGGGCGCACGCATCCCCGGTAGTCACGATAGCGGCAAGAGGTTGGTTCACCTCATGGGCGATGGAAGTGGCCAACTCACTCATGGTCATGACCCGGGTCAGGTGGGCGAGGTCGGCCTGGGTCTTGTGAAATGCCTGTTCCGCGCGCTGGCGCTCGGCGATCTCCGACTGCAACTGTTGGTTGGCTTCCCGCAATTCCGCCGTTCGCTGCTGGACTTTCACATCCAACTGGTCGCGCGCTTCCTTGAGCGCCTGTTCTGCGTCTTTTCTTTTCTTCACAAACCAGCTGCTGAGCAGCGCGGGGAACGAGAACTGCGCCAGATACAGCAGCGCGGCGGGATGAACCGAAAACGTCCGGGTCGCAGAAACGAAGTAATAGTCGAGTAAAAGAGTAGCGAAGATGACGGCGAAGATTCCCGGGCCAATGCCGCCGAACCATGTGCTGACTACGATGGCGGCAAAAAACAGAGGGGTGGGAAAAACCGTGGGCTGGAGCGATTGCGTGATCAGAAGCGCCAGAGCCACCGCCACGGCGGCAATTCCGTATTTCAGGGCCAGCAGAACAACACGATCGCGCACGGTGTTCGGAGTCTCCATCCTCGTTTCCGCACGAAGCCAGGAATTCGCTGTTTCAGAGTACACCAAATGTTCAACGGCCTGGACTGCGATACTCCCAGGCGAAGGAGTTCGCAACCAGTCAGCATCAGGTGCTCGCTGACAGCATACCGTTTACACACCCGCCGGTGACTTGGCGAGTAGTCGGCAAACACGGAAGTTGGGAACTCCGGCCCCGTGCATCGGACCACTGGCGACTCGTCGGCAGTGTCCAGAGATTGGTGTTTGAGCGATCACAGATCCGGAGTTGCTCAGCAGACAAAAAAATGGCCCCATCGCTGGGGCCACGTTTCAAGAGGCTACGGATTTGGTGGGCAATGTCAGGAAAGGCGATGCAAAACTCCGTTCCGCCAGCCGGAACGGCTCGGGTAGTGACGCGGAGAATCGAAGAGAGTGAAGGTCATGTTGCTGAGTTTGCGGCCTCTTTGTTGCAAAGGATGGAAGCACTTGCCGCGCCAAAGCTCCAGATTCTTGTGAGCGTGCTCACACCACGGCATAAATAAATGAACATTAAGGACTTAGGGTGGCTGGCGAGGAGCAGGGTAAGGTGACTGCGGAAATCATAGGAAAATCCGAAGTGCAGAACAATGCATATTCAATGCACTTACCAAACGCTGCAAACACCAAGCCCATGGCGGGTTCTGGCCAGCCATGGGCTTGGAGGAAGGAAAAGTTCTTGAGGTCTAGCTGTTGCCGGCGACGGTGCGCAGCTTCCCCGGCAGAAAGTGATAGGGAGGCCACGGACCGCTGATCGCAACTTCG
>JADGNP010000330.1 GCA_017883425.1 Candidatus Sulfotelmatobacter sp.
CCCGGACTCGCCTTCTTTCTCTTCCTGCCTCTAGTGGGACTGATCTGCTGGGTTTGGTGGGCGCTCAACTGGCTCTTGTCGTTGGCAGGCATGTTCGCCGTCCGTGATGGCGAAGACGCGGTGGGCGCGATCTCCTCCGCCGTTGCTTTCTGCCGCGAACGCACTGGGCCCGTTTTCGCGGTCAGCGCCTGGACAGGACTGGCTCACCTGATCGCCTTCGTTGGAGCTACCATGGTCGCCTCCATGCCGCTGGGCTTCGCCGGCGTCATTCCTTGGCGGTTGGTGGTTGCGGGAGTGATTCTTGTGACCCTGGCTTATTTCGCGCTTGCCGATTGGCTGTATATGGCACGTCTCGCCGGATATGTCTGCATCGCGGAAATGCCGGAGGCGTTGCTCGCGCCGCTGCCGCCGCTGCCCGTGCCACCGCCCGTCGCTGCGCCGCCGGTCCAGACCACCATCGACCGGGACGAGCCAATCCTGAGCGACGTACCAAATCTCGCCGTAGAGACGTAGCTTGCTACGTCTCCGGCGGCGACATTCGAAACGATGGCGAGAGAGACGTTTGCCAGCAACTCCTCCACAAATGACCTAGGCACTCCCTTTACACCTTCTCCCCGAATCTGAGAAACTCATTCGTGGAAACCCAATCCCCGCACATCCAGTCTTCTCTCGGCCAAAGTATCGTGATCCTCGACTTTGGCGCGCAGTATACCCAGCTCATCGCGCGCCGCATCCGCGAACAGAATGTCTTTTCCGTCGTGCTGCCGTGCACGGCCAAGCTCGACGAGGTCAAGAGCTACGCCCCTGTTGGCATCGTGCTCTCGGGCGCGCCCTGGTCGGTCTACGACAAGGACGCTCCGCCCGCCGATGCGCGCATCTTCGAGCTGGGTGTGCCCGTGCTCGGCATTTGCTACGGGTTGCAATTCATGGTGCACACCCTCGGAGGCAAGGTGCGTCCCGCCGACAAGCGCGAGTACGGCCACGCGGAAATCGATGTGGTTGCGGACTCGATCCTCTTTCAGGGACTGGCCAAGAAGCTTGCGGTCTGGATGTCGCACGGCGACGAGGCGCTCGAACTGCCGCCGGGTTTCGAGCTGATGGCCAAGACGCATTATGCCGTGGCCGGCATTCAGAACACCGCCAAGAAATGGTACGCGGTCCAGTTTCATCCCGAAGTTCACCACACGCCGCAAGGCACGCAGATGCTGAGGAACTTCATCTTCCAGATTTGCGGCGCCAAGCCCACATGGACGGCGCAGCGCTTCATCGATTCGACCGTCGAGCAGGTGAAACAGCAAGTCGGCAGCGGACGCGCCATCTGCGCCCTTTCCGGCGGCGTGGATTCCTCCGTCGCAGCGGTCCTGGTCGACCGCGCCCTGCGCGGCGCCAAGGGCAAGTCGCGCCTGACCTGCATCTTCGTCAACAACGGCGTGCTCCGCAAGAACGAATTCCAGAAAGTACAGAAGGTGCTGCGGGGCAAGCTCGGCCTTCATCTCGATGCCGTCGATGCGACCGACCGCTTCCTCGGAAAACTTGCCGGCGTCAGCGATCCCGAGAAAAAACGCAAGATCATCGGCAACGAATTCATCAAAGTATTCGAGAAGGAAGCCCTCCGCATCGAGAAGACCGAAGGCAAAGTCAAGTGGCTGGTGCAGGGCACGCTCTATCCCGACGTGATCGAATCGCGCTCGGTGCGCGGGCCGTCGCAAGTCATCAAGTCGCATCACAACGTCGGCGGCCTGCCCGAGAAAATGAAGCTCAAGCTGATCGAGCCGCTGAAGGACCTGTTCAAGGACGAAGTCCGCAAGATCGGCCGCGACCTCGGCATGCCCGAAGAAATCCTGCAGCGCCAGCCGTTTCCGGGCCCCGGCCTCGCCGTGCGCGTGCTGGGCGAAGTCACTCCCGAACGCCTGGCCCTGCTGCGCGAGTGCGACGACATTGTGGTCGGTGAAATCAAGGAGGCTGGCCTCTACACCAAGGTCTGGCAGTCGTTCGCCGTGCTGCTGCCGGTGATGTCGGTCGGCGTGATGGGCGACATGCGCACCTACGCCTACGCCTGCGCCATCCGCGCCGTCAGTTCCGAAGATGGCATGACCGCCGACTGGGTCCAATTGCCGCACGAAGTGCTGAAGACCATCTCCACGCGGATCGTAAATGAAGTGAAAGGCGTGAACCGCGTCGTCTACGACATCACGTCGAAGCCTCCGGGGACGATTGAGTGGGAGTAGGCGGGCTCTTAGCTCTTAAGCCTTTAGCTAAAGCCGCGGCAATGTGGGGACAGCCGCCCTCGGCTGTCCGCCGAGCGAAGCTCGGCAAAGTTTGTGGGTGGCGCAGCGCTTTCAGCGCTGCGATAAGCCGTTCTTTTCTTCGAGGGCTTCAGCCCCTGAGGCATCTAGACCGAGTTTTTCAGCAAACTCTTTGAGCCGCTGATGTGTTCCTCGAAGCGAACCGCAGGCTAAAGCCGAATTCTTTAGCGGTTCTGCACGGCACGACTGGAAGTCGTGCCCTTCCCCGTTTGAACTGGCCCTCGGAGAAACTTGAGCGACTTGGATACTGCAGGCGAAAAGCAGGTTCCTCGTCGCTTCGCTCCCCGGAATGACAAGGTGCGAAGGACTCTATCGGCCGGGTGAGCCTCATTCATCCCGGTGCACAGTCTCCATCGAGAACGCGGGCAGGCACACCGCAATGTACTCCGCGCCGCCTTCCTGCGGCGTGGAGTAGCGCACCCACTCCCCGGCATGAGCAATAACGGCCTGTCCCGCGTTGACGTCGAGTGTCTCGCCCGTATGCTCGATGCGCAGCATCCCTTTGAGCACGATGGTGAATTCGTCGAACTCGGGAGTCTGCCCCGGCTCCAGCCATCCTTGCGGACTGCGCATATGGGCGACGCTGGCCGCAGAGGTCTTTGAGTTGACGCGTCCAATGTATTCGTCAATGAGTTTGGGCTTGTTGCCGGCGGCTTGAATTCGCGTGGGCTGGGAGATGAGTGTGGGCATGGGGTTGGGCTTCCGGCTCCCGGCTTTCGGTGCGGCCGGGTTCCGGACATAAGGTTACAACAAAAGCTTTTACCGCAGAGGTCGCGACGGAATCTTAGAGCGCTTGGAGAAATGCAGGGATTACGCGAAGAAATCTCGCAGGGCGTCGCTGGGATCACTCTAGATCTGCCAGGAAGACTCAGTGAAGGTGGTTCGTCACACTTCAAGAATAAAACTGTGGGAAACCGGGGAACATGTCCCCGGTTTTCCACTTCGGCTTACTCGGCAGGGATTACGGCGTGCCGGGGGGCGTACCGGGAATGATAACCGGCGGCCCTGGGATACCGCCGGGCCCGGGCACTCCTGGAATTACCGTGGGCGGTGTACCGGGTGTGCTGGGTGGGAGGCCGGTGTCTGGTGGTGGAGGTGGAGGCGGCGGCACCGGGCGCCGTTCGATTGGCTGTACCGCTACCGGCTGTTGTTCAGATTGTCGGACTGCGTCTTCGACTTGGTTTTGCTCCAGCGTTAGCGGCTGCCGCAGCACCATATCGACTGGCGAGCCCACATCGAGGAAGAAATGGTGCGAACTGAACAGCAACATCACGGAGGCCAGTGCTCCGATCGCACTACCGATACCCGCGCCGATGATCGCGTCTCTGCTTTGGGTGCCGAAGACGGGCGTGTTGATCGAGGTGCAGAAAGGCGGACCTCCGACGCATCCGGGAGGGAAGTTGGAGGTGACGTTGGATTCCGGCTTGCCGACAGAGTGGCCAATCAGCGCGCCCAGGCCAGCCCCGGCGGCGGGCAAGGCAAACATTCCTACGATCCGTCTCGAACCTGGATCGGTCAAAGCATAACCCTCGACGCTTTCCAGAACTGCGGGTCCGGGCACCGGAGCCACGTATCCGTCGGGGAAGATGATCGACAGGGACTGCAGATACAGCTCCGCACGGCCACCTCTGCGTTCGAGTTTATCTACTTTTCCATCCACCAACGTGCCGGGTGGGATTACGACTTCATTGCCCAACGTGATGGGAGCAGTGATTTGCGCGTAGATGTTGTCGCCGCGGTGGATGTACCTGCTTTGGATGGGATGCGTGAGTACTAGAGCAAACCTGGTGCCTGCGGGAATCGTCTCCGTGACTGGTGGGGGAGTCGCCGAGGCTTGCAGGCTGGTCTGCGAGTCCGGCGGTGAGGGTGGTTGCGGTTGAGCTTGCGTGTTGTCCTGCGCCATGCAGGTGACGGCCAAAAGCAGCGTTGTGACTGCAGCGAGGGTTCGCCTCGCGTTTGTCCCGGCCAGAGTCAGAAAGGCAATCATGGTCGAAACGGGGCAACTACGGGTGTTCGCCATTTGCTACCTCCTGTCGAAAGCCCGCGTTGCGCGGAACTTTCGAATTCGTGCGGACCTTGGGAGAGGAATCCCGCTCCCATTCGCTTAGACCTTCACACTTCAGGAAGGTATCTGTTTCGTTGGTAAAGGTTTGCAAAGAGACGGTAGGGATTTGTAAAGGGCGCGCCGGATGCGGGTTTTGATGCACTTCGCATCACCGCTGTTAATCCGTGCATCGCGAAAAGACGTTCCCGCAACGTCTCTACGAGTCGACTCTTTCCGCTACCCAGCGCGAGACTGCAGTGACCATTTTGCGCGGGGCGAAGCGGCTGGATTGCGCCACGATCCAGTTATGCGCGCCAGAGATGGCCAACGTGCGGCCCTCCATCACCGCGCGATAGCCGTCGCGGGCGACCTTCTCGGCCGGCATCGCACCCACATGCTTGAAGAGGCGGGAATTCTCCGTGCCCGCGCGTTTGGCGAAGCCGGTGTGCGTCGCTCCCGGACAAAAGCAAGTCACGGTGACGCCGGAGTGGCGCAGTTCGTTGGCGATCGCCTCGGAGAAAGAAAGCACGTAAGCCTTGGTCGCGTAGTAGACGGCCATCAGCGGTCCAGGCTGGAAGGCCGCGGTGGAGGCGACATTCATGATCCTGCCGCTGCGGCGCTGCACCATGGGTGGCAGGAAGAGCCGGGTGAGTTGCGTGAGTGCGGTGAGGTTGAGATCGATCTGGCCGAGGATTTCGTCCTCGGGCATTTGTGCGAATTCCCCGAAGGCACCGAAGCCGGCATTGTTGATGAGGATGTCAATCGCCATGCCCTCGCGCTGCAGTTGGTCGAAGAGGAACTTTGGCGCAGGTGGTGCGGCGAGATCGAGGGCAACGGTCTTGACCGTGCCGCCATGCCTTTGCAGTTCTGTCGCGACCTGCGCGAGTTTGTCCGCGCTGCGCGCAACCAGCACCAGGTTGTGATGGTCGCGGGCGAAGAGCTTGGCCAGTTCGTATCCGATGCCGCCGGAGGCGCCGGTGATGAGAACAGTGGACATGATTTTGGTTCCTCCTTCGGAGTCCAACGACGAGGTGAAGAAGACATCTTAACCGCAAAGAGCGCGAAGAAAGGCCGCGAAGGGCGCAGAGAACGTCAGGCAGGTTGGATTGAAGCAGAAAAAAGCGCGGGCGAGAGCGCCCGCGCCACACTTGCCATTTCACAAATTTGCTATGCGTGCACAAACTCCACGCCGTAGATCGAATGCCACGACGTCGCGGCTTTCAGCTTGTCGTTGACGTTGTGGATGTTCTTGACGCCTTCGGTTTCGAGCCATTTGCGGAAGGCGGCTGCGCCTTGCTTGGCGTAGATGGGAATGCCTTCCTTCCAGGTGGCGCGGCCGCAGAGGACGCCGTTGAACTTCACTCCGGATTCTCCGGCGAGTTCCAGCGTCTCGCTGAACTCCGCGTTGCTGACCCCAGCCGACAGGTAAATGAACGGCTTAGTCGCGACGTTGGCCGCTTTGTGGAACAGGTCGATGGCTTCTTTCTTGGTGTAGGCCTTCTGGCCGCCGAACGACTTGGTGCCTTCGACGAACTTCATGTTCACCGGCACTTCCACCTTGAGCACGTCGACCCCGTAGCGGTCTTTGCTGAACTCGCGCATGCTCTCAGTGACGATGTGCGGTTTCTTCTTGGCGTAGTCGAGACCCTTCTCGTCGGCGCCCTCTTCGTAGCCCACGAACTCCAGGAAGTACGGGATGTCGTTGGCGCGGCATTCGTCGCCGATGCGCTCGACCCAGGCGTGCTTGATCTCGTTAACGTGCTTGGGATCGTCGGGCGTGTAGTACAGCAAAATCTTGACGCAGTCCGCGCCGGCTTCTTTCAGGCGTCGAGCCGACCACACATCAAGCAGGTCGGGCAGGCGGCCGGGTCCGGTCTTGTCGTATCCGGTCTTTTCATAGGCCAGCAGCAGGCCGGCGTTCTTGGCGCGGCGCTTCGAGGCCGGCAGTCCCCACTCGGGGTCGAGCAGGATGGCGGTGGCGTGCGGCG
>JADGNP010000331.1 GCA_017883425.1 Candidatus Sulfotelmatobacter sp.
ACATCCACCGGAAGTACCTTGTCGACGCTGCCCAAAGACGCGTAATTCTCGCCGAAGATGCCGCCACTGATGCCGCAAGCTCCTACCGCGACGACTACCTTGGGTTCCGCCATCGCCCGGTGCGTCTTCAACAGCGCAAGTTCCATGTTCCGCGTGACAGGACCGGTGACCAGAAGCATGTCGGCATGACGAGGAGAGGCAACGAATTGGATTCCGAAGCGTTCGATGTCGTAGACCGGATTGTTCAGAGCGACAATTTCCAGTTCGCATCCGTTGCACGACCCCGCATCCACTTCACGGATGGCGAGGGACCGTCCCAGAATTCTCTGGATGGTTTCGCGCGCTTTCTTCCCAAGGCTCTCGACGTCCGTTTCGGTACTCACCAACTTGCGATCGACTCTGCTCAACGCCCGGTGCGTGCGGTCGGCATTCAGTGTGTATTCCGCGGTAAGAATAAGGCTACGGCGGTCCGACGTCGCCAGTTCGAATTCCTGGGTGATGCGCACCGCCTGATCGGACGATGCTTCGGCGCACAAGCCGCAGAAGACACAGAGACCGTAATCAACGGTGACTTTCCGGGAATCACCTTTGTCGGACAGGGAGATGGCCCCGGTTGGACACACCTCGGCAGCAGGTCGCGCGTCCCTCCATTTGTCGAAGTCGAAGCTCGGACGTCCGCGAAAGCGTTCGGAGATCCTAGCGGGTTCGGCCGGATAGTTTACGGTTACTATCCCCGTGCTGACCGTCTTTTGCAGAATCTTGAACATCGCTTACCGATCCGTCCCCGAGTAGGAAAGGTTGAAACTCTTGTTGATCACCGGAAAATCCGCAATGATGTTTCCCTGGACCGCTTCCACCAGCGCGGGCCAGTTGTTGAGCGAGGGGTCTTTGATCTTGCAGCGTTCGAGATGATTATCAGGCCCGGTGCGAATCCAATGGATGATTTCCCCGCGCCAACCCTCGACTGCGCTCAGAGCACAGCGGTCTGGCGGGATGGCTGGCACGGGCACACGGAACTCCCGCTGAAGGCCATCGGCCATAGCGTTCCGGACGATGCCAATGGATTCGTTCACCTCATCGATGCGAACCTGCATCCGGTGCCAAACGTCTCCGGCTTGGTAAACCGGGACACGGAACGAGTAGCGAGGATACGCGGCGTAAGGGTGATCGCGCCGCACATCCAGATCGACTCCTGAGGCGCGTCCTCCCACGCCTACGATGCCCAGATCCCGTGCTTTGTCGGGCCGCAGAATTCCTGTTTGCTCTAGACGGTCGCGAGTGGATTCGGACGAATCAACCAGACTGATCAGGTCCTGAAATTCGCGCGCAAATGAGTCCAAGGTGCTGCGCAGCAAGTCGAGTTGTGCGGCATCCCAGCCCCTGCGTACGCCGCCGACGCAGACCATGCCTCGCAACAGGCGGCTGCCAGTCATCTGCTCGTTCAGAGTGACCAACGTCTCCTTGAGGCGGCTGGCGTGGGCATTCGCTATGACGAAGCCAACATCGGTCGCAATGGCCCCGATGTCGCCGACATGATTGCAGATACGCTCCAACTCCAGCAGGATGGTCCGCATCGCCAGACCGCGCAGCGGCACTTCAATACTGGCCGCGCGTTCGATGGCCTGACAGAAAGCGGTGCCGTGGGAAAAACTCGAATCTCCCGAAATGCTCTCCGCCAGAAAGACACATTTATGTATCGGCACCTTCTCAAATAGCTTTTCCGTACCCTTGTGGGTATAGAACATTCGAAGCTGGAGATAAAGGATCGGTTCACCCGCCACCGCGAAATTGAAATGGCCCGGCTCGATGGTTCCGGCATGGACTGGCCCTACGGGCACCTGAAACACGCCTTCACCCAAAGCTGGCCGGTAGATGTGGCGTTCTCCCTCGAAGGGCGGCAACACGGTTTCGAGAGAAAAATCCTTGCGCAAGGGATAGACGTCTGGCCAATTGTCATGCAAGGCGACCCGACGAGGATTCGGGTGTCCAACGGCCTTCAGACCAAACCAATCCTGAATTTCGCGCTCTTGCCAGTTCACCGCGGGTAGTTCGGCGGAGAGCGAGGGAAACTGAAGACTATCGGGTCGTACCGGCGCCTGCACGATCAGGTACTGAGCGCTACCCTTCTGTTCGAAGACGTAGTAGTTGAAGAAAACGCCCTCCCCCAACCGGCGGTCCTCAGCGAACACCGTAACCAGCCGGGCCCCGAATTCGCCTCGCAGGTGTTCTGTGATGGGCCGAATGTCGGCATCGCCGAGAAGAACGTAGATTTCATCCTCGCGGTCGGCACGCACGGACTGAACCTGCGGGCCAAGCTTCTGCCGAAGAGCTTCGAACATTGCGGAGGTTGCTTGCGTCATCATCCGCCCACCACGATGCCCACTGCACCCTGAATCAGCCTAAACAATGGAGCCGGTATCCAGAAGCCCATCACGACAATCACCAGAGCCAAGCCCGCGACAGAGTACTTTTTCCAGCCGCACATGTCGGCCCGAGCAAGGCCCGTGTCCTCTCCGAGAACCAGACTGGTGATGTGCACGAGGAAGCCGGAAAAAATCAGCACGAGAAAGGAGACGAAGAAAATCGCCAGCACAAAATGGTCTCGCGCAAACCCTGCCCGCAGAACAGTGAACTCACTCTGGAACAAGCTGAAGGGAGGCGAGCCGGTGACCGCAAGCGTCGCCATAAGAAACGCGGCTCCGGTCAGGGGCATCGAATGGATCAACCCGCCTTTCGCCTTCCGGAAAAGGTCGGTATTCAGATGTTGCTGGACATTTCCGGCACAAAAGAAGAGCAGAGGCTTGGTCACCGAATGAAAGGTCATGTGCAGAAGCATGCCCAGGATCCCCAGAGGCCCGCCGAAGCCGAGCGCCAGCACCATGATCCCGCTGTGGTCAATGCTCGAATAGGCCAGCAGGCGCCGGAAGTTCTTCTGCACGAGGATGAAGGGGACGGCTACTCCAATCGAGAGCAGTCCGAAAATGATCAAGAGGTGCGAGCTAAACTGCGGGCCCAGGCATTTCGAACTCAGAATGTAGAACCGCACCAGACCGTAGAGAGCGCAATTGAGGACCCCGGTGGCGAGCATCGCTGCCCCCGGGATCGGCGCTTCACTATAGGCATCGGGCTTCCAGGTATGCATGGGAGCGATGCCGGCCTTGGTTCCATACCCGAGAAGAATAAGGATGAAGGCCAGCCGCATGGTCGGCTTGTCAAACTGGGCGGCGTTCCTGGCGAGGACGGACCAGTTCAGACCCGCAAGCGTGTCCGTACCGAGAGCCCCATAAGCGGAATAGTAGGTCAGAATCGTGCCGAACAAGGCCAGAGAAAGGCCAACGCCCCCGATGATGGCATACTTCCATGCTGCTTCAAGAGAGGTTTCGCGTCCGTAAAACATAACCAGGAACACCGACGCCAAAGTAGTTCCCTCAACCGCCACCCAGAGTATTCCCAAGTTGTTAGCGAGCGCGACCAGCGTCATCGCGAACACCAGGAAAGGCATGAGAGCGTAGTACTCGCGCAGCTTGTCGACGGCAAACCGGCCACCCACTTCCTCGGCCTCCTGCAGAACTCCGCTTCGCTCTTCGTGACGAAAATAGCCGACCGCATAAATGGAACAGACCAGGGATACAAAAGCTGACAAGAGCACCACCAGCGCACTAAGAGCGTCGGCGTAAAAGAACCCATCCCACAGTGAAACCGGGCCGCGGCGAAGCACCTGAGCAACCAACACGGCGGCAAGGCCCAGCAGAATGGCGAAGGCGGCAAGATTGACCCTCTCCATCATGTGCCTTCTTCGGAGGAAGAAGGCCAAGGGACCGGCGGCCAAAGGAACAATAAGGAGTCCGAGCAAAATCATAAGTTCGCTTACTCTCTCAACTTCCGCAGCTTGCTGACGTCCATGGAGTCGAACGTCTCGCCGATACGGAAGACGAGAATGCCGAGGACCAGTACCGCGACCAGAACATCAAAAAAGATGCCAATATCAACCACTAATGGCATTCCATAGGTCAATGAAATCGCCGCCAGGAAGAGGCCGTTTTCAAGCGCAAGCAGTCCCAGGACCTGCGTCAACGCCTTGCGGCGGTTTACCATCACAAAGAAGCCAATCAGGAAAAGTGCGATGGCAACGGCCAGTGTGTTATGTCCAAGCGCCGCCCGGGCAGAAGTCTCTTCCGGATGGTAGAAAGACTCTGCGACCACGTAGCCCAGCAGAGTCAGACCGCCTGAGATGAGGATCGACAGCGGGACGTTGATCAACGGCTCGATCTCCCGCCGGATCCCGATTCTCTCCACCAGGCGCTCCAGCAACCGGGGCAGCACTCCCGCTTTCAAGAAGACCGTGAGCAGAGCGGCGATATAGATGTGGCTGGCCTGGTTGAAGTAGGCGATGACGGCCGCAATCGCTCCCAAGAGAAACGACTGCACCGCGAAAATGCGAATGCTCGAAACGATCCCGCGCTGTCCGACCGCGGCGATCTGCAGCACCAGGACCAGCGCCGCCATCAGCGTAATGATTCTGTTGCCAAGCTCCGGGTTGGGGACAAAGGGCATAGGCAGCCTCAGAACAGAAATGTCGAAATGAGCGCGAGCGCTCCTAGAATGAAAGCAACCATGAGCAATTCCGGTACTCGAAACAGACGCAACTTCGCGTTGGTGGTTTCAACCAGGACAACCAGGCACGCCAGCAAAAGCAACTTCCCAAAGTAGTAAACCAGCCCCAACCCGACAGTTTGGACCGTCCAGTCAGAACTCAATCCGAACGGGAAGAAGGTATTGACCAGCAACGTCATGAGAACTAGTTGCTTGATGGAAGCGCCCCATTCGATCAAAGCGAGATACGGTCCCGAATACTCGAGGACCATCGCTTCGTGGATCATGGTCAATTCGAGGTGGGTCGCGGGGTTGTCAACTGGGATTCGTCCGGTCTCGGCGATCAGCACAATAAAGAGCGCTGCAAATGCCAGCATCTGGGACGGAGCCAGAAACCTCCAGCTCTGGCCGACAGCGACTTTCGCCATTTCGCTCAGATTCGTGGAGTTTGCGCCCAATGCCACGGTGAAAATCGCCAGCATCATGGCGGGTTCCGCGATCGCGGAAATCGTCATTTCCCGGCTGCTGCCCAGACCCCCAAATGAACTTCCGGTGTCGAGTCCACCAAGAGCAAGAAAGAAGCGACCAAGCGCCAAAAGATAAACCACCGCGAGCACGCCACCGAACAGGCTGAAAGGGGCACGGGTCGTAGTCATGGGAATCATGAGTCCGACCAGCGTGGCCGTCCCAAAGACCATGTAGGGGGCCGCGGAGAAAATCCATGACGCCGTCTCCGGAATCACCATTCCCTTGCGCAGCAGCTTGAGGATATCCCGGTAGGATTGCAGGACGCCCGGCCCACGGCGGGTCTGAAGTCTGGCCTTCAGGGTCTTAGTCATGCCACTGAGCAAGGGAGCAACCAGCAATAGCAACACTAATTGCAGCGCCGAGTTGATGAGGACTTCGGTCACTTGCGCACCCCGAACAGCAAGAGCAGAACGAGAGTTACAAAGATGTAGGCCAGGTAGGCATGAATGCTTCCCGCCTGAATAGTCCGCATTCTGCTGGAAACCCGGACGATGAACTCTTGCAGAGGAGCATAAAGCCGCTTCTCGAACGTAGGCTGGATTTCACTCTCGAAACGGATCTCTTTCGGAAAATACGGCGAGACATCGAAGACGGCTTGAATCTCGCGGCGCGGCTGGTACAAGACGGAAAAGATCATCCGCAAAGCTTTGGAGAATGCAGTGGCTGTGTATTCATTTTCTGCCGAGAGTCCAGGCAAGCCGCAGTCCCACACCGGTCCGCGCTTGCGCCCGAACCTCCTCACCCCGATCGCTACCAGGAGAGCCGCTGGGAGCATCAGAACCACGAGTCCAACCGCGATGACCAAGGGCGATACCGTGCCGCTGGTACGCATGCCTGCGGAGAGTACCAGCCCATGACCCGTCACTAGCTGGGCGGAAACTCGCTGTCCGAGCAATTGCTCAGTCATCGCGTCAAATACCGGGAGAACCCAGGTCACGCCCAAGCCCAGGACGGCGCAAGCCAGCGTCAGCCAGCCCATGCCAATCAGCATGGTGCGGGGCGCCTCGTGAGCATTCCGGGATTCGGCTCCACGCGGCAGCGCTAGGAACGTGATCGCAAAAGCTTTCACAAAGCATGCGGCTGCCAGTGCCCCGGTCAACGCCAGCATCGAACCCGCCAGCGGAAACAGGATTCGCCTCAAGCCGCTGATCGCGCCGAATCCGGCCAAGAGCGTCTGGTACGTCAACCACTCGCTGACAAATCCGTTCAGCGGG
>JADGNP010000332.1 GCA_017883425.1 Candidatus Sulfotelmatobacter sp.
ATTACATTTGGAGATTTGAAGGGGACGCTCGATCACGCCATGAAGGCGCTGTTCGGTTCGTCGGTGAAGACGCACTTCCGGCCGTCGTTCTTCCCTTTCACCGAGCCCAGCGCGGAGTTGTATGTCACCTGCTTCATTTGCGGTGGAAGCGGGAAGCGCGGGCCGGATGCGTGCCGCCCGTGCAAGCAGACCGGATGGATTGAAGTGCTTGGCTGCGGCATGGTCGATCCGAATGTGTTTGAGTTCGTGAAGGACAACGGATATGACCCGAAGAAAGTTTCGGGATTCGCCTTTGGCATGGGCGTGGACCGGCTCGCGCTGCTGAAGTACGGCGTGGATGATCTGCAGTACTTCTTCCAGGGGGATGTGAGGTTCTTGGAGCAATTCGGGTAGAGAGCTCCTAGCTTCTAGCTGCTAGCTTCTAGCTCGATCCGAGCTGGGTTAGCTAACAGCTAGAAGCTAGGAGCTAGAAGCTTCTCATGAAACTTTCTCCACAATGGATTCGCGACTTTGTTGATCTCGCGGTCGACGATCGCCGTCTCGCTGAGGACTTGACCAATGTTGGAATTTCGGTCGAGGGGATCAGCGGGAGCGGCGCCGATACCGTGTTTGAGATGGAGATTGGGACGAACCGTCCCGATGCGATGAATCATTACGGCGTGGCGCGGGAGGCGGCGGCGATTTATGATCTGCCGCTGAAAGCGCTGTCAGCTGTCAGCTTTCAGCTCTCAGCCACAGCGGCTAAAGCCGCGACTTCTAATGGACCTGACGCGGCCCTGAAGGGCCGCTCTTCCACTAACAGCTTTTCCACTAACAACTCGTCCACAACCACGGCGGAGGCCACGCCCTTCCCGATCACCGTCGAAGAGCCGGCGCTTTGTCCTCGATTCAGCGCGCGGGTGATTCGCGGGACTCGCATCAAACCTTCGCCGGAGAAAATCGCGCACCGGCTGCAACTGCTCGACCAGCGGCCCATCTCGAACGCCGTCGACGCCACCAATTATGTTCTGTGGGAAATCGGGAAGCCTACGCACGTTTTCGATATGGATCTGCTTGAAGGCAGGAAGATCATTGTGCGGAAGGCGCGGGACGGCGAGACGTTGAAGACGCTCGATGGCGTGGAGCGCAAGCTGACTTCCGAAGACCTCGTCGTCTGCGATGCGAAAAAGCCCGTGGGGCTGGCCGGAGTGATGGGCGGATACGACACGATGATCACGGAGAAGACGCGGAACATCGTGATCGAGTCGGCGTGGTGGGATCCGGGGATTGTGCGGAAGATGTCGCGGCGGCATGGGCTGCATACCGATGCGTCGCACCGGTTCGAGCGCGGGGCGGATTTCGAATCGACCGTTGTGTCCTGTGATCGCGTGGCGCAGTTGATTCTAGAGTCAGGCGGCGGGGAACTGGTTGGCGACGTGGTCGACGTAGTGTCGAAGCCGATGGACCAGGCTCCGGTGGTGCTGCACGTGGCCGATGTGCGTCGCATTCTGGGCGGGAGTCTTGACTCGGGGCTGATCTATCACCTGCTGAAGCGGCTGGGTTTCACGCTGATTCCCGAAGGGCAGGACGAGGCGCAATTCCGCGTGCATATTCCCAGCTGGCGGCTGGACGTGGAGCGCGAGATCGACGTGATCGAAGAGATCGCGCGGCTGCACGGGTACGACAAATTTGAGAACACGCTGCCGGCCTACAGCGGGGCGGTGGTCGAGTTGCCGCACGCTGCGATGGATGCGACCTTCCGCAAACGGGCTCTGGCACTGGGATACAACGAGGCTCTGTCGCTGACGTTCATTTCACACGCGGATGCGGAGAAGTTCTCTTCCTCGTCTGCAGGGGCGAAGGTGCTCGAGTTGGAAAATCCGCTGAGCGAAGAGGCGTCGGTGATGCGCACGTCACTGGCTCCGGGCATGCTCGATATGCTGGCGTGGAATCTGAATCGCGACGTCGCGGAGGCGCGGCTGTTTGAGATGGGCAGCGTGTATGAGTTGTCGGGCGGGTTGACAGGCGAAGGTCGCGTGGAACCGAAGCGCGCGTGTCTGGGCGCGACCGCCGCGGCAGTGCGCGCCTCGTTGCCTGCGGGTGGCGCGCTCGACGTGAGCAAGGACGAGCATGCGGCGGCGGCGGAAACGTTCCGCGGATTCAAGGGCGACGTGGAGAATCTGCTGGCGGCGTTTGCCGGAGAGGTGAGTTACGACCGGGAGACGGCCGAGTGTTTTCATCCGGGACGGTCGGCGCGGGCGCGAGTGAATGGCGCGCTGGTGGCGCAGTTTGGGCAGATCCATCCAGAGGTGGCGGCGGCGCGCAAGCTGCGGCAGGACGTGTTCCTGGCGGAGTTTGATCTGGAGCAGTTGTACACGAACGGGTTGCGGACGGTGAAGTTCGCGCCGCTCGGAAAGTATCCGGCGGTGGAGCGGGATTTTTCGTTTGTCTTTGCCGACGAGGTTTCGTTCGAGGAGATGCGGAAGGCCGTGGCGGCTTTGCGCGTTGCCGAGTTGCGCGAGTTCCGTCCGGTGGAGATTTTTCGCGGTGGGTCGATTGCCGCGGGGAAATATTCCGTTTTGGTGCGGGTTCGGTTTCAGTCGGCGGTGAGGACTCTGCGCGAGGATGAAGTGGCGCAGTGGTCAGGGAAGATTGTGGCGGCGCTCGCGGAGTTGGGCGGGGTGCAGAGGGTCTAGCAAAAGCCCCACTTCTCGCGCAAAAAGCGCGCGAGAAATGGGGCACCCGCCAGATCTTCTTTCGCCGCTTCGCAGCTGGGCCGTCTCGTGCAGCTCACTTTTCCAGCATCAGGATTGATGCATCCAGCTCTCGTACGGAGCGGAAGCCGCTTAGAGGCCCATCGTCAGGTCTAGATCGGCCAGGGAGTTTTGCAGTACGTCGCGCACACCTTGCTCGCCGGCGATGGCGAGACCCCAGACATAGAGACGTCCCAGCAGCACGGCGCGCGCGCCTAGCGTCAGGTGAGGGTGCGAAGGGGCAAATCCCCACCTTTGCCGCAAAGGACGCGGCAAAGATGGGGCACCCGGCAGAAGACACGCCCTCGGCTTTATGTTTTCCGGATTGCTGCCGATAGTAAAGAACGTGGAAAACATCTCTGTTGGACTAGCTGCGGCGCGAGCCCGGGTGGTCGAAGTGAAGCCGTTGCGATATGTGGCGCGGCAACCGATCTTTGACCGGGACGAGAAAGTATTCGGATACGAACTGTTATTTCGGGACGGTCTGGAAAACGCGTTCCATGGCGACACTGATGAGGCTTCGCGGGCGACACTGGACCGGTCGCTGCTGATGGGGCTGGACGTATTGTGCGATGGGCGGCGGGCGTTTGTGAATTGCACGCGGGATACGCTGATCAAGGGACTGGTCATGCTGCTGCCATCGGCGTCGACGGTGGTGGAAGTTCTGGAATCGGTTCCGGCGGACCCAGACGTGGTTGCCGCCTGCCGGAAACTGAAAGAGGCGGGATACATGATCGCGCTAGACGACTATGTGGCCGACGATCCGCGCGAAGCGCTGACGGAGATCGCGGACATCATCAAGGTGGAAATGCAATTGACGACCGAGGCGCAGCGCACGGTGTTGATCAAACGGTTCGGGCCGTGGCGCTGCCGGATGCTGGCGGAGAAAATCGAAACGCACACGGAGTTTGTGCGGGCGCGGGATCAGGGCTTTGTATATTTCCAGGGCTATTTCTTCCGCCGTCCGGAGATGATGAACACGCACGACATGCCGGCGAACCGCATGAATTATCTGCGGATGCTGCAGGAGGTATCGCGCCCGGAACTGGAGTTGGCAGAATTGGAGAAGCTGATCAAGACGGAGGCGTCAGTGTGCTACCGTCTGCTGCGCTATCTGAATTCAGCGATCTTCGGGCTGCAGAGCGAAATCCATTCGGTAAAGCATGCCCTGTCAATGCTGGGAGAGCGCGACGTGCGGCGGTGGGTGCGGCTGGTAGCGGCCGTCGGCGCGGGACAAGAAAAGACCAGCGACCTAGTGCTGTCGGCGCTGGTGCGGGGACGGTTTGGCGAGTTACTGGCGCCGCGAGTACCCCACGGGGAGTCGGATTTATTTCTGCTGGGTTTGTTGTCTTTGATCGATGCCATGCTGGAAATCCCGATGGCCGAAGTGCTGGAGAAAATTCCGCTGGATCATGCGACCAAGTCGGTGCTGTTGGGGCAACCGAGCGGGCTGCGTCCGGTGTTCCAGTTGATGCTGGCGCATGAGAGCGGGGAATGGGAAGCGGCGGCGGAGTTGAGCCGGAGCCTGCATGTGGATGCCGAGGAGGTTGCCGGGTATTACTGGCAGGCGCAGGAGTGGGCGCGGGAAGTGTCGAACGGGCAGTGAAAGCGGCTTCCGGCGTTCGGCTTCCGCCCAGAAGGATCGGAGTTCGCATTCGAACGGAATCCAGCTAGTCATGGCCTCCTGTGCAAAAGCGGGGTGGGTCAGGCCTTGCGCGGTTGGGCAAGGGCGAGTACCATGAAGATGTTCTCATTTAGGCCTCGTTCCCGCGCAGGCCTTCCGCGCCAGCCGATCCGAGGCGGCGCCTTACGGATCCGATAAACGGAAAATCGATACGAAGTTAAACAGTAAAGGTTGCATTCTCGAATAGCAGTTCGTTTCAAGAGTTGGGGTTCACTCCATAGTGTGTCCAGTCGCTACCCGCAACTGCGTAGATCCGATTGTGTATGCCGGGCGGGGCTCTGCCCGGAACCGCAGGATCCAGCGACTGGCGGGGCCTTTGGGATTCTGTAAAATTCCGCAACACATGCGAAAAAGTTTGAGAGGACTATGAACGCAGGACCAGGAAGACCCTCCGGTGGTGGAGGAGGAAGACGAAGGCGGCGCGGTCGCCGTCCACACAGCCAGCGCGGACAGCAGCCCGGACCGGGCCTGAGCCGGGAAAACAAAGACGGCATCTACACCGCGCCGATGGATCACAGCTACCGCGCGGCCATGGCCGGGGGCAACAACAATGGCCACAAGGGTGGCGGACGGCAGAGGCCGGGGTTTGCGGCGCAGTACGCGCAGCCCGAGCCGGAACCATTGCCGGTGAGCAGCGAAGACACGAACTCACGCATTTTTGCCTTCATCGAAGATCTCTTCTTCATGGCGAAGATCCAGGAAACGGCCCGCAAGCTCAACGTGAAAGTTGAGTTCGTAAAGACGGACAAGGATCTGATGGAGCGGATGGCGCAGAACGGCGAAGAGAAACCGTCGCTGATCATTTTCGATCTGAACCTTGCCAGCGTGAAACCGCTGACCCTGATTCCGAAGCTGAAGAGCAAGCTGAAGAAGGGGACGTCGATTATCGGATTCCTGTCGCACGTGCAGGGAGATCTGAAGCAGAAGGCGCACGAAGTGGGTTGCGACATGGTGCTGCCGCGGTCGGCATTTTCGCAGAACCTGCCGCAGTTGTTGCGGCGGCATGGTGCTCCGGAGGATGTGGAGCCGACGGTGCAGTAGGGATCGGCTTCCGTCTCCCGGTTCCGAACTCTGGAGGCTTGGCTCGACCTCGCCTCCGCAAGCTGCAACCGAACCCTCTTGGCGGCGAGTGGCTCGCCCCGTAGGCGCCAACTTGAGGCAGAATTCCTTCCGAACTGACCGTTACCCGGGTGCAATCCTGTCCACTCCCGGACACTCGATTCCGATATCGAACAATCGCCCCCGCGCGATTCGAAGACGTTCATTTTTAGCCGCTTTCATATCAATCAGATGCTGCAATGCCGTCCTGGCGAACCAAATGCTTCCCGATGTCTGATTGAGGTGCGCGTAGCCATGTTCATTCAGGCCTTGCGCTTGGCATTGCGTCAACTGCACAAGAATCCAGGGTTCAGCCTTGCGGTCACTCTTACGCTCGCGTTGGGCGTTGGCGTCAACACGGCTGTTTTCAGCTTGCTCAATGGCTTCCTTTTGCGCCCGCTGCCGTATCCGGAGCCCCACCGGCTGGCTGTTTTAGTGCTCCATCAGGAGGACATTTCACCCAAGTCAGGGCAGTTCGAACATCAAGACGGAACCAGCCAGGACGGGGAAACTTGGGAGATGGTTCGGGACAACGTCCCGTCTGTCCAGGCAGCTTCCTTCGGAGGAACAAGCGGCGTCAACCTTCAGGCCGGTTCAGCCTCGGGCACGAACGTTCGCTATGTCCAAAACATGCGGGTTTCGGCGCACTACTTCGATGTCCTCGGGATCCAGCCTTTCCTGGGTCGGGGCTTTACAGCAGAAGAAGACCGGCCCAATGGGCCAAGTGCAGTGATCTTGAGTTACGCTCTCTGGCAGTCTGCTTTCCACGCCGATCCGCAGGTGCTCGGGAAACAAGCCACCCTTAAAGGCG
>JADGNP010000333.1 GCA_017883425.1 Candidatus Sulfotelmatobacter sp.
GCGCAGCCGTATGTAGCTATCACACAGACTTCGCGCGGAGCCTCACGTACACCTCACCGAGTGGTTCGGTGAATCACTCCGGAGTCGACAGTGTCGCCGGTGCGCGAGATCGTCTGAAAATACATGTCATCGCCTGCGATTTCGATCAGCATGAATGAGCGGTCGGCATCAAATCCCTTGTCTGTAATCGCGGAGCGTGCGAGGTCGCCGGGACGCAGCTCTCCAGAAGCTCCTTCCGTGAAATAGTAGATTCCCTGCTGGGGATGGACCCGCTCGTACACGTGCTCGTGTCCTGAGAACACGACGTCCACGCCGTACTTGATGAACAACGGCTCCAGCGATTGCCGGAGATCGAGGGAGGGACCATGAAATTTCGCCGACGTATAGAGGGGATGATGGAAGTAGCAGACCTTCCAGTCGCCCTTGCCGGCATCCCGTAACTGCGTCTCCAGCCACGCGGACTGTTTCGGGTCCATGTAATTGCTGTTCAAAACAAAGAAGCGCACGTTGCCCTTCTTGTATGTGTAATAACTCTCCCCGTTCATTTCGAAGGGTTTGTAGAAGCGTTCATTAGTGTTGTCGTGGTTCCCCAGCGACGCGTAAAACTTCACGCCGGCATCGATGAGCGGCTTATAGGGCACGGCAAACTTTTTGTCAAAATCGGCCGGTTTGCTGCCACCGTAAATATTGTCGCCCAGCATGATCACAAAATCGAAGGGGAAGGTCTGACGCACTTTGAGCATCAGTTGAGCTACCTCGTACTGCGGCGGCTCGCCCGTACCCATGTCTCCAATCGCTGCAAAACGGACCGAATCGGACTTGAGAGGGAACTTGAACTCGTCCGCTAGCAGGACCGCCGTGAGAACGGTGAGAATGCTGAGAAAGAGAAAGCTGCGGCGTCGCATGATTTATTCCAGTCTTTCCAAAATCTACGGAAGTGCTTCGTGAAAAAGGTCTACCACCAGATTCGCTTTGCTGTCGACCAGTACCAGATCGCGGCCCATGATACGGTATGCCAGTTCCTCCGGTAGTATTGGCAGCTTCTGCAAAAGAGTGGACGGGAAGGTTGTTTCGGCGACCGCATCCGGGTAAATTCCGTTCACCTGCAGACGGACTTCCTTGACTGTCTTTCGCTGTCGGATGGTGGCGTGCGCGGTGGCGGTGGCGGTCTGAGGATCCCGAAACACGCTGTGGATCACATGCCGAAACGCCTCGCGGGTAGAGCGCGTGAAGATGTCGCCAAGTCTGGCGTGTGGCCTCGCCTCGCGGATTTTTCTCGCCAGCGCCTGTTGGTGTGCGGCAATCATCTCCGGCAGTTCCTCCGTGCTCTTCATAGCCGGAAGCTGCTTTTCGATCGTCTTGCGCAGTTTGAGGTACTCATTCACGCGGCCCGTGAATTCCTTTAAGGCCGCCGCGTCGTCGGCCTGTTCTTTGTTTCGAGCGGCATCTTGGCCAGCAAGCACCCCGGCGGCGGCGAGGAAGAGTCCTGCCAGCAGGGCAAACCCTCGGTATGGGACACGTCTCTTTGCTCTCATTCGACTCTCCTCGGCGGTAGGTTCACCGGTCATGAACTAGGATTCGCTCTTCGCTTCTTTGACGTCCTGGGCGTCCTGGGCGTCCTGGACCGCTTCCTTGACGGCTTCCTTCACCGCCTTCTTGACCACTTTCTTCATCGTGTCCTTGACTCCCTTGTCGTGGAGCACGTCGTTACCGGCCTGGGCCACCGCTTTTCTCACAGCCTTCTTCACACTGACTGCGAGTGGATCCAGTTCCTTGGTGAGGACCTGATCCGCCTTCTCTGCTTCCTTCTCTGAGACTGCCGCCGGCTGGTCCTGGGGAGCGTCCGCATCTTTCGGTGAGGTAGGTGCGTTCTTTTCGCTGGTGGAGGTCCAGTCGGCTTCAAAGGTATCGACCAGTTTTGACAGGGCCTTGGCATCCTGAATAATGAGACCGAGTTCGCGGCGCGCGTCCAGTTCCGCGGTGCGGAGACTCTGGCTGCCCACGAAGGCCTGGTGCCGGTCGCGGATAATCGTGCGCGTGTGCAGCCGTGTTCCGGCCAGTTTCTGCACTTCGAACGGGGCGCGCCCAGTCACCGAGCCGATGACTCTGATCTCGACGCCCGCTTTCGCCCGCTCCTGCAGGATACCAAGCATCTCCTTGTCCGAGATTTTGGGGTCGTAGATCAGCAACTGTTTCTTCGCTCGTTTTAGGAAAGTTCCAAGCACACTTCGGGAGTTAGCCGGACTGACGACAAACGTCTCTGTCTTGGGCGCGTACTTGGTGCGGGTGCAGTCGGCCCGGAACAGTTTTGCCGCTTCGCGTACCCAGTTGGCGTGGGTGGTCACGATGCCGAAGCCACGGCTGCGGTCGATATCCAGATGCGTGAAATTGAACGACAGCATGCACAGGACACGGCGATCGATCAGGATGTGCTTGCCGTGATAACGGATCAGGTCGTCGGCCGTGCGAGCCACAGTGATTCCGGCGGCGAGGCAGCGCAGCTCCAGCTTGCGCAGGCTTGGTTCACCGCCGCGGTTGGCAAATGCGATCAAGGCGGTCACCTTGACGCCTCTGTCCGCTGCCGTCTTCAGTGCCGTCTCCACGTCTTTGCGATCAAAGCGGAAGATGGCAATCTCTACGCTCTTCTTCGCGCTCTTGATGGCGGCTAGCAACGGTGCCACACCGTCGGCGGGTTCAATGATCAGTTTCACGATTAGGTCTCTCCGGCTTTTACCTTGTCAGGCACCTCTTTGCTTCGAGCCTCGCATCCCGATGCAAGGGACAATTTCCGCGAGCCACGCACCTCCCTCAAACAATCATAGCGCGTTCAGCTCTGCGATTCTCTTCTGGACAGCCCTCGTATAACCCTCGAGTTCCTCGGCCGCATAGCCTGCCGCGCGGAAACTGTCGCGGATCTGTTCTTCAGAAAGCTGAGAGAGCCTCTGCGCCAGCCATTTGGCATCGGCACGCGGGATATGTTTGGTAATCGATTCCATCCGAGTGCGTGTCTTGTAGTTAAAAACGTTGATCGCAGACCCGGCAAACGGGCGGCTCTCCATCTCAAAGTCAACGAATTCGGACGTCCCTTTCTCGACGAATTTCGAGTTCGCGTAGTCCTTGAGCACGCTCTTTGACCGGGCGAAGTTGTTTCCAGTCTTGCCGAAGGTTGCGCCCACGTCGCTGACCAGATAGCGTCGCTCGCCGCCGACTTCGTACACGGAATTATTGTAGGCCTGCAAATCCCAGTTATTCAGCAGAGCCATCATCACCCGCAGGCCGTTAAATTCCTGCTTGTCGAGGAAAGGGTTGTCGAACCAGTCCCAAGTGCCGAGATTCTTCGTCTCTTTCGACTTGCGTTCCAGGCGCGCTCCTTGGACCGTGCCGTCCGCGGACACGAACTTCCCGCCCCGGTGCAACTTCGGGACATTCGTCACTTTGAACTCCGCCAGATAGTAGTCTTCATCCACGAAATAGCCGGCGGCCCACAACAAGCGTGTCGCTGCGGTTTCCGACTGGGGTTCCTGGCCGAGCTTCACCTTCCAGTGGACACCCTGATCATCTGTGATTTCGAACTTCGGACTGGTTCCATTCGAGTCTTCCTTAACAAAAGTGTACTTGCCACTCGGATCCGGCGCATGCTCCTTCCCGCCGGCGCCGTAGAGCAGATTCAAAGAAGCGACATCGCCGGGATCCCGCCATATCAGCAGCGGCAGGTTGGCGGCATTTTCTTTCTGTTTGTCCTTATCTTTCTTCTGCGCAGTTAATGATGCTGAAAGCATCAAAAACATCAGCATCCCTGTGAAGTACAGCCTGATTTTCGCTCGTGGCATTGTCTTTTGCCTCTTTTCCTATGGAAAACAACTGTTAACTGGCGACCGGTTGATCTTTGGTCGGCATAGGCCCCTCGGGAGTCTGGATTCTGTGCAATTCTGCATACACGCCGTTATTCGCCAAAAGAGCCTCGTGAGTGCCTTGTTCCACTAATTCGCAATCTTTGATCACAAAGATGACGTCCGCGTGGCGGATGGTGTCGAGATGATGCGCGATGACGACGGAAGTTCTACCCTTCATCAATTTGTCCAGGGCTTCAATGACGGATTGTTCGGAGGCGGCATCCAGACCCACGGTCGGCTCGTCAAGAATCAGGATGGGAGTATCGCGAATGACCGCCCGGGCAATAGCAATCCGCTGGCGTTGACCGCCAGAGAGCGTGACGCCGCGCTCGCCGACCATGGTGTCGTAGCCGTCAGCCATTTCCTCGATGAATTCCTGCGCATTGGCCAGTTTGGCGGCGCGCTTGATTTCTTTGGGTGAGGCGCTGGGTTTGCCATAGGCAATGTTTTCCCAAATCGTGGCGCGGAACAGGAGAGTGTCCTGCAGGACGAAACTGATCTGGTCGCGCAGCGACTTCAGCCGATAGCGGCGAATGTCCGTGCCATCAATTACGACCTGTCCGGAAACCGGATCGTAGAAGCGCGGAATCAAGCTCAGGAGCGTGGTCTTCCCGGCTCCCGAAGGCCCCACAAACGCCGCGACCTGTCCGGCTTCGATCTTGAAGCTGATGTCTTTGAGTACCTGCTTCTCCTTGTCGCCTCCATAGTTGAAGGTGACTTGGGCGAATTCGATTTGACCTTTGAACTTGGGGGCCTTGCGTGCGCCCGGCTCGTCCTGCACGCGGCTTTCAATCTCCAGGACTTCCTGAATGCGCTCGTAACCGACCACCGCCTTGGATACGGTGTCGGTCATTTTCGAGAGATCACGCATCGGCTTGTACATCTTGCCCAGATACAACAGGAATACGATCAGCGTACCGATGGTGAATTGGCCGGCCAGCGCGAGCCGTGCCCCGTACCACAAGACTAGACACGTTCCAATGGCTACGATGACCGTCACTACCGGTGCCAGCTTGGCTTTGACGCTTCGGGCTTGGAGTCCGGCCTCTACGTTTTCCAGACTTTCCGATTCGAATCGTTTCTGTTCGTACTCTTCCCGGGCAAATGCCTTGACCACGCGTATGGAGGTCAGCACTTCCTCCACCAGGGAGAGCAGTTCGCTTTCTTTTTTTCGAACCGCACGCGAGGCCCTCTTGATGCGCCGCGTGTAGTAATAGACCACCAGAAAGAGCAGTGGCGAGACGGAGAGGGCAATCAGGGTAAAGCGCCAGTTGAGATAAAACATGACCCCGATCATGCCGACCAGGGTTATCAGATTGACGAGAATGCCGAGGAGTGCGGAGTTGATGAAGTCCTGGACGACTTCGATGTCACTGGTGACCCGCGTGATCAGGTCGCCGGTCCGCGACTCATCGTGTTCCGCCAGCGACAGCCACTGAATGTGCTGGTACAGGGTCCGGCGCAGATCGTGTCCCACCCATTGACTGACGCTCGTTGTCAGGTATTTCTCGAAGTAAGAGCTGACGGCGCCGACAATCGCAATGACCGCGACCGCAGCTACGGCGAAGTTCAGAACTGCATAATGGTCCTGGCCGAACAGCCCAGTAACAACTCCGCCCAGCCGCCCTGGAAGTTTGTGCGACTGCTGAATGTTATCGACGACAATTTTGATGGGCCACGGCTCGAGAATATCCGTGACCGCTTCGCCCAGCATGGCCACCAGCGCGATGGTCAGCGCCTTCCAGTGCGGACGAACCAGGTCGATGATCCTCAGTTTTCGCGAGGACTTGGACGCAACAGGTTTGTCAGCCTTATCGGGCATACTCTCTAGCCGAACACCGCCAGCCCGCCCGCAGCCGATAAGTAGAGCAGAGTCGCCATTTTGCGATGCAGCCTATCGAATGGTGAGGTCGATGACGGCAGTGCCATTTCCGCTCTGCGCACATGACTCTGTTCAGCAACCACGCTCTTCTTTGAAGTCACGCCCGCTCTTGCTTATCTGGGGGTAAGCTTTGCCGTTTTGAGTGGGCTTTCCTGCCATTTCTCTTCTCTAGACCATCCATCAATCGCTCATCTCCGCGATCAGATGTAAGCTTCTTTGTCTTCTGCCACTTTGGATCTTAAGTAGCCATAGATCACGTCGGAGACGTCTTCCATGACGACCTCCAAGGCTGGCAACCCTATAGAATAGGTCACATCCGGGCAGAAGAGTAGTCAAAAGTGGGTAGTGGTGCCGTTTCGGGAAACGGCACCACTACCCAAAAGTGAACAGTCTCAGGGAGGAGCTGCAGCATTTAAGGCACTTTGCTTTGAAGGTCGGGTAGTGGTGCAGTTTGAGTCTCGACCTCCCCCTTCCTATGGGGAGTCATCCTGACCGTAGCCGTTCTTCAGGCGGAGGGAAGGATCTCGCGCGCAGAC
>JADGNP010000334.1 GCA_017883425.1 Candidatus Sulfotelmatobacter sp.
TCTGCCCCCGCGGCCAGGCAGGCACACCAACACCGGCGAACGGAGTGGTCACATCAAGGTCCAGCTTCGTGGTGGTAGTTGCCATTTAGAGACAGTTCACTTGTAAGTTATCGGGCTTTGAGCCGAGTTGCAATTACCTGGGCATGACCCTTCGGACATGTACCTTAGTAAGACCATCTTCCCGCTTTTTCGCATTTCCGAACAGGGCCCGAAAGTCCATTTTACGGTTCGACCGAGGAGTAGAATCCTCCGAATCGTCAAGACGGCTCCGGACACGAGGGAAACGCGCAATGTCCCAACCGCGCCATCACGGATCTTCCAGCCCCGCGGTCGCCGCCGCGATCGTCGCCGGCATGCTGGCCATGGTAGTCATCCCCGCAGCCTTCACGTTGCATTCGGTCCGTTCACCGGGAACGCTCAATGTTGGTTTGGATCCTTCGCCGCACGGCTACACGTGGAGCCTGCTGCTCTTCATCGTTCCGATGCTGGTGATTGCGTTGTGGTTTCTGCCCAGCGAGGGTCTGGAGATTCCGCAACGCGCCTTCTGGCGGACCATCGGCATTCTCGCGCCCATCGGGTGCCTGTTGGACGTGATCTTCGCGCAGTGGTTTTTCTGTTTCCCCAACCCCAAAGCAACCTTGGGCATCCCTGCACCCGCGCTGGGCAGGCCGGTTCCCATTGAGGAGTACGTTTTCTATCTGACCGGTTTTATCACGGTCCTATTGCTGTATGTCTGGCTCAGCGAATACTGGCTCGCGGCCTACACGCTAAAGGACTATCCCGGCGAAGCGCGCGCGTCCCGTCGTCTGCTGCAGTTTCATCCCACGTCCCTGGTTCTGGGTGTGGTGCTGATTGCGGTCGCGCTTATCTATAAAAAGTGGTTTTCATCCGTGCCTGGCGGTTGGCCCGGATATTTCATCGTGCTGGTCGCCGGAGGTCTGATTCCCTCGGTGAGTTTCTATCCGGTTGCGCGCCGCTTCATCAACTGGCGCGCCCTGAGCCTGACGATGTTCTTCATTTTGCTGGTCAGCCTGCTCTGGGAAGCTACTTTGGCGCTGCCCTACGGCTGGTGGAACTACCAGCATCGAGCCATGATGGGCGTGTTCATCGGCGCCTGGTCGGGTCTGCCCATCGAAGCCGTGTTCGTCTGGCTTGCCGTTACGTACGGCACGGTGATTCTGTTTGAGGTCGTCAAAATCTGGCAAGCCTCGGGGCGTCGAGCGAAAGAAGCGTTTCTGGGCCACTCGTAGAGATGTTGCCTGCAACGTCTCTCTTACCACGCCTCGGAATGCCGCCAGCAAAGACTAGAACTGGTCACTGGTCTCATCAATGCTCCGGCGGGAAAGAAAGAGTCCCTCAGGGGCTAAAGCCCGCGCTCTAGTGACCCCTGACGGCACGGCTGGAAGCCGTGCCCCTTCCCAAAAGCCATTTATGAGACCAGTTCCAGCAAGCTACGTCTGTACAACTCGCTTCTCTTTCGAACCATCGTAGTTACTAAGGCAGCACAGGCGACCCGGGATAAGATTCGTGGGATAGGGCCCTGGCCGACCTGATTCTCCAGCGGTGTGTGTATATGGACGCAGGACTATCTCCCGCGCGACAAGCTAGGGCGAAGCACCGGCACGAACTCCGCACTCTGACCTATGTCACTCTCGATCAGGCGAACGGCGGCATCGTTCGCAATCTGAGTCACGAAGGCATCGCAGTGCAGGCAGTGGCTGCGCTTCGTCCGGGCCAGCAAGTGCGCGTGCGCTTCGAATTGCGGCACCCACGGCTGCGCGTGGAAACTCGCGGCGAAGTCACGTGGGCCACGTTCTCCGGACAGTGCGGCATTCACTTCCTCGACATGTCCCCGCGGATGACGCGCCAGATCAATGAATGGATTTTCGGAAACCTGCTGGAAGGAATTTCACTGCATGCTGAGCGGGCAGGATCCATGTTTGCCGACTCGCTTTCCGCCTTGCCCGTTCCCGATGCGGCCGAAGAAGACGATGGGCTGATGGTTTCCGCGGCCCCGCTGAAGGTCATTGAGTTGCCGACACGGCCCGATCCGCAGCCAGTTCACGTGCGCGATGACGATGCTGAGACTGCACCGCTGGCGCCGACAGAATTAGACTGGCTCTCGCAGCCGCTTTCCGGTCCAGGCCTCGTCTGGACGATCAATACGCTCGTGCTGGTGGCAGCCCTGCTGCTATTCGCTCTGGTCTTTCTCTCTGTCACCCGGGAACCTCCACGATGGCCGCTAGCCCTGATGGGCGGAGCCACAATTTCTGTTGCGGCCCTGTATTGGGGATTCTTTCAGATCTTCGGAGGATTAAGTCCAGGCGCGAGATTGGCGCGCTTGGCTGGGTGTGATCTGGAGGATCACGCGGAAGGCACTCGCTTCCGCTGATCTCAGGCTGCCGAATTTCTGGCAACTGCTTCTAGTTCGCAAAATACTGCTGCGCCAGCCACAGCTGCAGCGTCCGCTGCTGGCGCGGCGCCAGCTTCACGAAGCGTATGCCCAGGTTTCCGCGTTTGTCCTGCCACGCGATCTCGGCCTTGGCCTTCAACCCCGACCGGGCGCCCGGCAGTTCGAAGGAGACTTGCAGAGCCTTCGCGGCCTCGACCGGGTCCTGGCTGTGAATCTGCATTCCGCCCTGGCTTAGGTTGACCAGGAACGCGTCCATTGGCTTCTGGCCCTTGCAGTTCACCGACACCGGCACTTCCAGCCCGGCGCGATGATAACGCAGGCGTCCGTCGAGAATCATGCTGCGCGCCGCCGAAAGCGTGCGCACGGCCTGTTCCACCGAAATCGGTTTCTCGAAGGCGAACAGCGCGCCGCTCTCTTCCAGATTCTGGCTGCACCGCGGCCCGCCCATGATGACCAGCGGGACGGTTTTCGGCTTTTCCACGCTTTGCAGTTCGCGCAGGAATTGAGAGCTTCCGTTCAGATCGCAATCCACAATGAGGGCATCGATCTTGGACTTGGCCAGCCGCGCCAGAGCCCGCTGCGGTTCGTTCTCCACGGAGACGTCTATATGAAGACCGCCGAGGATGCACTCGAGAACACTGACTTCCTGCCAGTCGCGCGAAACCACCATCGAGGAAAGTGTCATGGCATCACTCTAGACATGTCCGTAATCTTGCCGTAGATAACCAACGTAATGGCGCAGACGCGGGATGTCGGACAAGGCTTCAACCACGAAGGACACGAAGTTCCACGAAGGAACCCCAAAACGCGGGGCGGGTTTCCCTAGTGAACCTTCGTGTCCTTCGTGGTTGATGGTTTGTCCGAGGTCTGAGGTCGGTTCTACAGCCCACTTTTCCGGTACCACTCCACCGTACGCCGCAGTCCCTCTTCAAAATTCACTTTGGGTTTGTAGCCGAGGCCCGCTTCGGCCTTCGAAATGTCGGCCAGCGAATGCTTGATGTCGCCGCCGCGCTCCGGTCCGTACTTGGGCTGGCCGGTATAGGACGTCAGTCCCTGCAGCAGCTTGAAGGTTTCATTGAGAGTGATTCTGCGGCCCGTGGCTACGTTGAAGACCTGTCCCGCCGCCTGGGCTGCGGGAGCGTTGCAGGCCAGCAGATTTGCTTCGACCGCGTTGTCAATGTACGTGAAGTCGCGGCTCTGCTCGCCGTCGCCGAAGATGGCGGGCTGCTCGCCGCGCAGCATCAGGGTGATGAACTTCGCCAGCACGCCCGAATAGGGAGAGGACGGATCCTGCCGTGGTCCGAAGACGTTGAAGTAACGCAAGGCCACGGTCTCAAGCTGGTAACAGCGGTAAAAAGAAATCAGGTAGTGCTCACTCGCCAGCTTGGCCACGGCATAGGGCGAAATAGGGTCGGGGTTCATGGCTTCGTGCTTGGGCAGCGTGGGGATGTCG
Source organism: Candidatus Sulfotelmatobacter sp. (assembly GCA_017883425.1). Lineage (GTDB taxonomy): Bacteria > Acidobacteriota > Terriglobia > Terriglobales > Acidobacteriaceae > Sulfotelmatobacter. Next base: position 3,867 of record JADGNP010000334.1, read on the forward strand.
CCGTACACAGAAGACGATGCCGCATAGACCACACGCTTTACTTTGGCATCGCGTGCCGCCACCAGCACGTTGACCGTGCCGTCGACGTTGGCCCGGTTGCTGCCCAGCGGGTCGAGGACGGATTTCGGCACAGAAGGAATCGCCGCCTGATGCAGGACGAAGTCCACTCCGGTGCACGCCGCGTGCATCGCGTCGAGGTCGACAATGTCGGCCTCGCGGAAGTCGATGCGATCCAGAATGTCCACCAGGTTTTCCCGTTTGCCGGTAGAGAAGTTATCGACGCCACGCACCTCGTCTCCGCGGGACAGCAGCGCCCGCGCCAGCGACGATCCGATGAATCCGCCAATGCCCGTAATCAGATAGAGACCCATGCCGCTTCATCATAGCGAATGGAAGAGACTTCGTGGGGTATGAGAAGGGTTCCAGCGGCACCAGAGACTGGGAATACGAGACACCGCGGAATCAGCGAGGGAAACCGGTCGCCGTTCCACCGACGAATCGGAGAAAGGCTTCACTTCTTCGTGTCCGTGCCCTGGCTCTTACGGAGGATTCTGAGGAAGTCCTCCCGCATCAACATCTGGCGGCCTTCAAAGAATTCAATGAGGGCCTGCACTGCCGCTCCAGGCTCAGCGATCAAGGGCACCGCATCCAGCGGTCCGCTGGCCGGAAGCGAGGAAGCGATTCCCGGCCCCATGATCACAATTGGCCGCGAGATGGTGGCCAGCAGTTCTCGCAATCGTGCCCGATTTTCCTCCGATATTTCTCCGAACGCGACTCCCATACCGAGGTAGGGATAGCTCACGCGCACGCTGCCTTTGGTCTCTACGCGCACCCCGTTGGCTTCCAATTTCATGTGCAGCACAGTCCCGACCGGATAAGTGGCGTGGGCTTCGACGTAACAGCCATGCAGGCCGATGTCGCTGAAGGTGGCCCAGGTCCGTACTTCGCAGCCGTCCTCGCACATTTCGACGCTTCCTTCGCACTGGTAGCGCCGACTGCGCCGCTTTTCCGCGCCCTGGAATCGTTCGCCGGGGTCCGCAACGGTAGCGCCTGAGCCTGAATGCTCCTCCGCCCCCGTCTCCTGTGCCGGTGCCGCCTGAGTCGCGGCGAGCGGATTTCCAGTCTGTTTCAAAGCCCTGAGATAGTTGACGCCATCGTTGATTTCCTGTGCCATAGTGTCCCGCTGCGGACGAGCAATGTCCGCTTTGATCGAAAGTCAGCTTCGGCGCGGCTCCTCAGAAGCAGACGAGCCTTGCCGGGAACTCTGATGTCTCTATCGGGAGAAACAGCCTCAAAGATTAGGCACAGAGCGTGCATGCCTCGTTAAGAATCTTCTAATAGAGGGGCGGGCCCGAGGACGCTTCCGCTGCGGTCATTTGCTGGGCTACTTGCCGGATCTGCTTCCACAGTTCGTCGCGTCCGGCGCCGGTCTTGGCCGAGTAGGGAAGCAGGCGAGCCGCAGGATACTCCTGGGTCAAGATGCGCAGGGCACCCTGCAGTTGATTATTCGAGAGCCGGTCGCTCTTGGTGGCCACCAGCAGGAAGTCGCGGTCCGAGGCGCTGAGAAAGTCCAACAGTTGCCGGTCACTCTGTTGCGGAGGAACGTTGGCATCCACCAGAACGACGCACAAGCCCAGCGTGGGGCGCTCGTTGAGGTAGGGTTCGATGAATTTGGGCCATTCCTGCGAAATCTCGCGCGAAATCTTGGCGTACCCGTAGCCGGGAAGATCGGCGAAAATCATCTCGGGACGCGGTTTTCCCGGCCAGCGGATCTCAAAGAAGTTAATGCTGCGGGTGCGGCCGGGAGTCGAACTGGTGCGCGCCAGCTTGGCGCCCACCAGCGAGTTGATCACGCTCGATTTGCCGACGTTGGAACGGCCGAGGAATGCGATCTCCGGCAGGCTGGGAACGGGGAAGTGCGCGGCATCGGTGGCCGCCGCCAGAAACCGGGAGAGAACCCTCATGCCCAAGTTTGCAACGCGGGAGAGCACATTGGCAAGCCGTAAGCCTTCGTAGAGACGTTGCTGTCGAAGCGCTCTCTGGCCGATTTGTGCGAGCGTATGCGGGCGGCCTGCGTGTAAGTTCACAGGCGGACTGGCGCACGACCTGAAGCCAAAAGGCCCGCGTAAGCGGGCCTTTCAAACTGGCAACTGGCAACTGCTCCTACTGATGGGCTGTAGGAGCCTCGCCGGTGCCGGAGGTCAGAGGCGCGATCGGTTGCACGACTTCTTCATCCATCTGCTTCGGCAGCGGAGATTCCAGAGCGATCTGCAGGACTTGGTCCATCGTGTCCACGAAATGCAGCTTCATGGCATTGCGCAGGTTCTCCGGCACCTCGGCTACGTCTTTCTCGTTGTCCTTGGGCAGAATCACTTCAAACAGTCCGGCG
>JADGNP010000335.1 GCA_017883425.1 Candidatus Sulfotelmatobacter sp.
ATGCCGCCGAAAATGTTGATCAGCACCGCCTTCACATTCTTGTCGCTGAGCAAGATTTCGAACGCGTGCGCGACCTGCTCGGAGCTGGCGCCTCCGCCCACGTCGAGGAAGTTCGCCGGCATGCCACCGGCGTACTTGATGATGTCCATCGTAGCCATGGCCAGGCCCGCGCCATTCACCATGCAGCCGACGTTGCCGTCGAGCTTGATGTAGTTCAGGCTGTACTTCGACGCCTCCACTTCCAACGGATCTTCTTCGGTGATATCGCGCAACTCCCGCAGATCGGAGTGACGAAACAGCGCGTTATCGTCGAAGTTGATCTTCGCGTCGAGCGCGAACAGACGTCCGTCGGTGGTCGTGATAAAGGGATTGATCTCAAGCAACGAGGAGTCGGTATCGAGAAAAGCCTTGTAGAGACTCGATAAGAACTGCACCGCGGGATTGATCTGCTGCGCCTTCAGTCCTAGTTTGAAGGCGATTTTCCTTGCCTGAAATGCTTCCAGCCCCATGCCAGGATCGATGTGCTGCTTCAGAATCGCCTCAGGATTTTCCGCAGCTACCTGCTCGATTTCCATTCCACCCGCAGCCGAGGCCATGAACACCGGCTTGCCCTCGGCGCGGTCCACCAGAATCCCAAGGTATAGTTCCTTCTCGATGGGCAGTGTTTCTTCGATGAGCAGGCGGCGCACGATGCGGCCCTCAGGACCAGTCTGATGCGTCACCAACTTCATCCCCAGCATCTTGGAGGCGAGGTCGCCGGCTTCGTTCACCGACTTGGCGATCTTCACGCCACCGCCCTTGCCGCGTCCGCCGGCGTGGATCTGCGCCTTGACTACCACTCCGGTCGCACCCGCGCTGAATAATTCTTTGGCGGCGGCCTCGGCCTCGTCTTGCGAAGCGGCCATCGCCCCACGCGGCACACTCACGCCGTACTTCTTAAGAATTGCTTTTGCCTGATACTCATGGATTTTCATAATGACGGCTCATCAGTTAAGAATCGGAAGGATCCTGCTTGCGGCGACGCACGGCGGGCAGCAAACTTTTCATTCTATAGAAGGCCAGGGAATTAGGGCAAACGTTGTCCGGCATATTAGTTCGCGGAAATCCCATGTGGGGACAGCCGCCCTCGGCTGTCCGTCGAGCGAAGCTCGACAGTCCGGTCCGACGGAGCCGGTTCTCATCGAGGTCTGCGACTTTCTGCGCGGCCCACACATCCAAACGAACACCATTCGGCTTCGGATCGTCAGGAGGTTCCCAGCGTGAAGCTACTGTCCCTGAACGTCGCGCGTCCGCGGCTTGCGGTTTACAAAGGAAAGACCATCAACACTGGAATCTTCAAACAGCCAGTCTCGGGTCCGGTGCATTTGCGCACCCTTAACCTGGACGGCGACCGTCAGGCCGATCTCAGCGTCCACGGCGGCCCCTACAAAGCCGTATACGGTTATCCCTCTGAGCATTACCCTGATTGGCGTCGCGAGTTGCCTGGCGTAGATCTGCCGTGGGGCATGTTCGGTGAAAACTTCACGACCACTGGTCTTCTGGAAGACGATCTTCACGTCGGGGACCGCTTTCAGATTGGTTCGTCGATCGTGATGGTCTGCCAGCCCCGGGTCCCATGCTACAAGTTGGCCGCCAAGTTTCAGCGGGATGACATTCTGGAACGCTTCCTGCTCAGCGGCCGCAGTGGTTTCTATTTTTCGGTCGAGCAGGAAGGGTCGGTCGCGGACGGGGATGCGTTCGAGTTGCTCAAGCGGGAGCAGGACGGAATTACAATCTCCGAAATGAACCGTCTTTTTGTCCGGGAGAAATACAATCAGGATCTGCTCCGCAAGGCGATTCACACTGCGGCCTTGCCGGAAGACTGGCGCGAATATTTCTCGGAAAGATTGCGCCGGCCGGCGGTTTCGAAGTAGTCGCCAGGTTGCATCGCGGCGAAGTCCAGTCATGCCGTACAATTCGGCCTGACCACATGCTCCTCGACGCCCTTCATCGCATCGCGAACCACAGCCAATCCCTCGGTCGTGCCGAGGCCCGTGAAGTGATGTCTGAAGTGCTGGGAGGTAAATGCACCGACGCGCAGATTGCCGCGCTGCTTATCGCCCTGCGCATGAAAGGTGAGACGGTCGAGGAAATCGTAGGCTTCGCGGAGGCGATTCGCGCGGCGGCGGCGCCCTTGCCGATTGAGCGTGCCAGAGCAGACGAAGGCTCCGGCGACGCACTGGCCGTCAGCGGTACGGGCCGCGACGCTCTGCTCGATTCCTCTCCCGTGGAGTCGTCCCTGGTCGACACCAGCGGGACCGGCGGCGACGCCAGCGGCACGTTCAACATTTCCACGGCGACGGCGCTTGTCACCGCCGGTGCGGGCGTCCGCGTGGCCAAGCACGGCAATCGCAGCATCAGTTCCAAGTGCGGCTCAGCCGACGTGGTCGAAGCCTTGGGCGTGAACATTCAGCTTTCGCCTGAGCGCGCCGCCCAGTGCCTGCGCGAAGTCGGTATCTGTTTCCTGTATGCGCCGAACCTGCACCCTGCCATGAAGCAAGTCCAGGCAGTGCGCCGCGAGTTGCGCATGCGTACCATGTTCAATCTGCTCGGTCCACTGACCAATCCCGCGCGCGCGTCCGGACAGGTCGTGGGCGTGTATTCGCTGGATCTGGTCGAGAAGCTGGCCGAAGCGCTGAGCATGCTGGGCCTGCATCGGGCCCTCGTCGTGCACGGGCTCGACGGCCTCGACGAGATCACGATCACCGGAACAACGCGCGTGGCCGAGGCCCGCGAGGGCTCAGTGCGATCCTACGAAGTGGAACCGGAAGAGTTCGGCATGGCTCGCGCGACGCTGGAAGATATCGCCGGCGGTGACGCCACGGAGAATGCCGCCATTATTAGCGCCGTCCTGAGTGGAGAAAAGTCGCCCCGGCGGGACGTGGTGCTCCTCAACGCCGCCGCCGCGCTGGTGGCCGCCGGCCGAGCCGATCGCATCTCCGAAGCGCTCCCGCTTGTGATCAAGTCGATTGACTCCGGCGCAGCCGCAGAAAAGCTGGTAGCTCTCGCGCGCTTCACTTCAGCGTGAACCTGCCAGTCGGGTCCTCGTCATCTGAGTCGTGGCACTCGATCTCCGGTGTGAAACTGGTGCACGCATAACGAGTGTGAAGTGGCAAGTGTGGCGCAGCCCCCCGCGCTCTGCTAAACACAATTCGCCTTTCTCAGCGCTCTCCGCGGCCTTTCTTAGCGTTCTCTGCGGTTAAGATGTTTCCTTTACGCCCTTCAGCCCTACCGCACTTCGACCTTCTCCAAATACTGCGCAATCTGAACATTCCATCCCAGGTCTTTCTCGATCAGATCGCGCAACTGCCTAGAAGCGTCGGGCTCACCGTGCACCAGATAGGTAGTGGCTGGCCGGTTGCGAAAGGTGTGCAGCCACTCCAGCAACTCCGGCGGATCGGCGTGATCGCTGAATTGCTCGAGCGCCGCGATCTGGGCGCGAATGGGAACGTAATCCCCGAAGATCTTCACTTCGTCGGACTTGCTCTTGATGGCGAACCCGCGCGTCCCCGGAGCCTGGAAGCCGATGAAGAGCACCAGGTTTCTGGGGTCCGGCAGCCGTTGCGCCAGGTGGTGCAGAATGCGCCCGCCCGTCACCATGCCACTGGAAGAGATGATGACCGCCGGCATCACCGTCGCGTTGATCTGCTTCGACTCTTCCGGAGTCAACGCAAACGTGAATCCCGGCCACTGCAGTGGCGAGCCATACGTCCGGATCATGTCGCGGGTCTCGTCGCTGTACTCTTCGTCGTGCTTCAAGAAAATCTCGACCGCCTTGATGGCCATCGGGCTGTCGCAAAAGACGGGCAAGCGCGGCATCTGTCCCGATTCCATCAAATGCTTGAGGATGAAAACGAATTTCTGCGTGCGTTCAATCGCAAACGCCGGGACGACCACGGTGCCGCCGCGCCTGGCCGCCGCCGTAATGAGTCCCGCCAGTTCGGGCATGGGATCTTCTTTAGGATGCGTTCGGTTGCCGTAAGTCGATTCCATCACAACCAAGTCCGCCGTCTCGCCCTCAGCCGGACCGGAATGCACCACCTTCCCGGGCGCGATCTTGTGATCGCGCACGCGCCCAATGTCGCCGGTAAACAGCAACCGCCGCGTCTGACCGTTTGCACCGAGCGAAACCTCCGCCATGCACGATCCCAGAATGTGTGCTGCGCGAACAAATCGGAAGGAGAGATCCGGCGAGAGTGGAACGTCCTGGCCCACGTGCACCGGCTTGAAATACTGCAGCGAGTTCTGCGCTTCGTCGAACGTGTACAGCGGCAGAGCCGGGTCGTGCTTCGACTTTTTGGTCTTGTTGTAGTAGCGGGCATCTTCTTCCTGCAGGTGGCCAGAGTCGGGAAGAATGATGCCGCACAAATCAATAGTCGGCGGCGTCGCGTAGATCGGTCCGCGAAACCCCTCTTTCACCAGGCGCGGAATCCATCCGCAGTGGTCGAGATGGGCGTGCGTCAGGACGATCGCGTCGATCTCCCTGGCCGGGACCGGCGTGTCGCGCCAGTTACGTTCGCGCCATTCCTTCGGCCCCTGAAAGAGCCCACAATCGATGAGAACCTGGAACCCGCTCTTGCCCGACGGATCTCCGGTATTGATCAAATGCTTCGAGCCGGTGACGGTGCCCGCGGCACCAAGAAATTGAATGTAAGCCAAGCATCCCTCCCCTAATCCAACGACAGAACCTATCACAGAGGCACAGAGACACCGAGGAAGAAAAACGAAAAAACGCTCAAGAGTACGAGCCGCGCAGAATCAACGCAGAGAACGGTTTTAGCCTTCCGCCTTCCTCCGTGTCCTCTGTGCCTCTGTGGTGGATTTCACTTTTCCGTCGACTCGATCTTGAATGTGTTGTTCGTCATGTTGCTCTCCGGTACGCTGCCGTCGTTGACCACGATTTCCTGCGGAGCCGCCGGAACCTCCACGCGAATCACAGCCTTGTTCTTGGCGTGAACCTCAAGCCGCCGCATGATCTCTCCGCCCTTAAATTTGACGATGACTGGAACCTCGGCCCCGGCGGTTCCCAGATTATCGAGAGTGAGCGTGAGCATGAACGACCCGGTCATAGTCTTCCGCGAGAAGGCGGACTCCACTTTGAAGTCAGGCAGCCCGCGGTCGCGGTAAACCCAATCATCGAAGAACCACTCCAAATCGCGCTGCGTTTGTGCCGCGATCAGCCGTGGCAGGTACGAAGGCTCTTTATCCTGTTCGGGACGGTAGGCAGCGAGGGCCTTTTTGAGCGCCGCCTCGCCAACCATGTCGCGCAGCATCCACCAGACGAACATCGCCTTGCTGCGATACAGTTCCTCACTGGTCGTATTCACCAGCGATCGGTTCACTTCGTCGTCGGACCTCGGCACGGTGGTAGGTGCTTCGATTTCGCCGAGGGCAGAGCGATGCAATCCCATGTAGACGAGCGCGGTCTGCCGTCCGTTCTGCTGCTCCAGAAAAAGCGCCTGCGCGAAGTGCGCGAGCCCTTCTTCGATCCACGGACGGAATGACAAGAACGCAGCGTGCGTGAGTTGATGGGCAGCAGCCAGTCCGGCCAGCTTGGAATCGGTGTTTGCGAGCGGCGTCAGTAAGAGCGCACCGCTTTCGAACGGCACGGCCTTGGGGTCGGCCAGGTCGGCCGTTTTTGCTTTCTCCCGGCGTGCTCCAAACCATTCGGTGATGAATGGAACGATCTTTTCTGCTGCATCTGCGAAGGTTGTGGCTGCCGCCTCGTGGCCCTGCAGATAGCGGACCTCGATCGCAGGCCGCTCCAAAACCTGGTAGTCGGCAATCACAAAGGTCGGTGCGTCCAGCCGCAATGGTTGGTACGTGCAATCCGTACTGACATGTTGGACACCTCCCATCGCTTCGTAAAGCACGAGGCACGATGCGTTATTGACCAGCAGTTCCGGTCGCGGCTCAGCGCCGTCCCTAGATAGCCCAATCTTCAAGTGAATCCTCGATCCGGTTTCCCGGTCTTTCCATCTGCCCAAAACCTCAAACAAGCTGTTGCCTTCCGAAAGATTCGCCACCTCACTCGCAATCGGATACCACGCCACGTACCCGGCTCCTCTCACTGCCGTGAATCCTGCGCCGATCTGGTCCCAGTCCGTGCTGTTCGCTGCTTCCTCCGGCGTGCCAATGCGAGTGAGCCTGGTCGCATCGAGCAGGATGACGCCTTCGTAAGCGATCTCCAGTTCGATGGTCCCCTTGGGCGCGAC
>JADGNP010000336.1 GCA_017883425.1 Candidatus Sulfotelmatobacter sp.
CGCCAGCCGCACCAGAAAGACCAGGGCCTTCAGCACATCAGAATCCCGCAGGCTCGAATAGCCCGTGTGCTTCTGCTCGGCCTCGCGGTACTCCTTGACCATGCTTTCGATCTCGACCGCAACCCTGCGCTGCGCCTCGCTGGTCAACGGCTGCTCGTAGTGCAGCCCTGAGTTCACCAGGCGCTCGTAGCTTTTCGACAAGGCCGAAAGCGCGGCAATCAGATCCTGATCGTGCAGGCTCCGGTCGGCCCGGGCCGCTTTGGCCAGCGCATAGGTCAGGCCCATGAGCAGATGTTCTTTCTCATACATGAACTGGTCGGAAACCTCGACCTGCAGAAACAATCCTGCGGAGTCGATCTGGTCCGCCGGGCGCGGCTTTTCGTGCTCGCGCGCCTGCAGAAGATAGGGGCAATCGCTCGGACATTCGAGAGTCACTTCCCTCTGCTCGCCGCAGCACTGCGGGCAAATGCGCCCGTGAACAGCGGGGCAAAAGCGTTTTTCTTTGCGGATTTCACAGATGGCGCAACTCAATCGGCAGCTCTCCTGCCTTGCATTATGGCACTTCGCTCGCAGGTCCACCACGCAGGCACCGAGACACCGAGGATTTTGCTCCATTTTTCCCGGCCGCCGGGCTTCCGGCTTTTTTCTCCGTGTCTCAGCGTCTCCGTGGTGAAATCGCCTTTCCCGGTTACCACGCTGGTACGCATCACAGGCCGATTCCGGCATGGGGAGGCTCGGGAAGCCCTGTAGAAATGGCCTCTCCCGCGTCTGCAAATTAGAAAACCCTCGTAAAATAAGGTGTTTTCCACAGGCCCATGGGTATAAGATAGGCCCCGCTAGTATTAAACCGATTTTTTCGAGGAGGAAATACATGGCTGCAGGTTTGACCAAGACTCAGCTCATTCGGCATCTTGCCGAGAAGACCGAGCTCCCTAACAAAACCGCGGCGGCGTTCCTGGAGCAACTGGCCGACACCGCTATCAAAGAAACCAAGAAGAACGGCATCTTCGTTGTGCCCGGCCTCGGCCGTCTGGTGAAGGCGCACCGCAAGGCTCGCGTGGGACGCAACCCGCAGACCGGCGAACCCATCCAGATCAAGGCCAAGACCGTCGTGAAGTTCCGCGTCGCCAAGGCCGCGAAGGACGCGATCGCCCCCAAGAAACCGTAGTTCCTGTTTGAGTCCACCTCAAAGGCCGGCTTAGGCCGGCCTTTGGTTTTCTGTGTTCGCAACTTTCCCATGCTCAACTGGATCGTCATCGGAATTGGCGACATCGCGACTCGCCGCGTCATTCCCGCGATCCAGGCTGAACCCCGAAGCCTCTTGTACGGCCTCGTCACCCGCGATCCTGCGAAAGCGTCGCCCTACAACACGCGCGTCTGGGCTACTCTCGACGAAGCTCTCTCTGATGCCGCAGTGCAGGCCGTATACGTCGGCACGCCGGTGTTCCTGCACGCGCCGCAAACCATTCAGTCGCTTCGCGCGGGCAAGCATGTGCTCTGCGAAAAACCGATGGCCATGAACGAAGCCGAGGCTCGTACCATGCTCCGGGCAGCGGATGAGAGCGGCAAGACTCTCGGCGTGGCCTACTACCGCCGCTCCTACCCCAAGGTGCAGCGCGCGAAACAACTGCTCGAAGCCGGCGCGATCGGAAGGCCCGTGCTCGCCGAGCTCACCTGCCACATGTGGTTTGACGGCCAAGGCAGCCGCAGTTGGCTGGTCGATCCCGCCAAAGCCGGAGGCGGCCCGCTGTTCGACATCGCTTCGCACCGCATTGACGTTCTCAATTTTCTTTTCGGCCAGCCGCTGCGCGTCACCGCCCAACTCTCGAACGTGGTGCATCACTACGCCGTGGAAGACAACGCCACCGTGATGATCGAATACGCAGGCGGAGTCCGCGGTGTCGTCGACGTCCGCTGGCATTCCAAAGTTAGCCGCGACGAATGCCGCATCCGTGGAACCGATGGCGAGATGGAATTATCTCCGCTGAATGGCCCCGATCTCATCTATCCCAGCGCCCGCGAAAATCTCCCGCCTCACGCCAACCTGCACTATCCCATGCTGGAGAACTTCGTGGATGCCGTGGAAGGCAAAGCTCCGTTACTGTCCAGCGGAGCGTCCTCTTTTTGGACAGACTGGGTCACCGAGCAAGCTCGCTTATGTGGGGACAGCCGCCTTCGGCTGTCCGCCGAGCGAAGCTCGGCTTAGGAGTCACGAGACTCCGCTACTTCGCGTACTCGTTCTTCACCACCTCGCCGCCCTTCATCACAAATTTCACGCGCTCCAGAGTAGTCACGTCCTTCACCGGATCGCCATCCACGGCGACGATGTCCGCCCATGCCCCCGGCTCCAGGCTGCCGACCTTGCCCGACCACCCCAGCAAATCCGCGGCATTCACCGTCGCGGTCTGAATCGCCTGCAGCGGCGTCAGCCCCAGCCTCACCATCACGGCGAATTCGTGGGCATTCAGGCCATGCGGATAAACCGCGGCATCCGTGCCGAAAGCAACTTTCACTCCACTGGCGAAGGCGTGCGCGATGTTCTTGCGCGCCGCCGGAATTACTTCCTGTGCTTTGGCTAACAGCGGCGGAGGCAAGTGGGTCAGTCCCGTATTGTCAATCATCCAGTCGCCCAGGTAGAGCGTCGGCACCAGATAAGTGCCGTGCTCCTTCATGGCAGCGATGCCCGCATCATCAATGTAAGACCCGTGCTCAATGGAATCCACACCCGCTTCCGCCGCCCAGCGAATTCCCTCCGCCCCGTGCGCGTGCGCCGCGACTTTGCGGCCCAGCCGGTGCGCGTCGGCAACAATGGCCTTCATCTCCTCGAGTGTGTACTGCGAGTGCTGTGGATTGTCCCCCAGAGAGAGCACGCCGCCCGTCGCGCATACCTTGATGAGATCAGCGCCGTACTTGATGTTCTCGCGCACCTTGTGCTGCACCGCGGCGATTCCGTCGGCCACGCCATCGCTCGTGGCGTGATACTCGAAAGGCAGCATGTTGTTGTCGCAATGTCCGCCGGTGATGCTCAGTGGCGGCCCGCTCACCAACAGCCGCGGCCCCGGTACGTCGCCCGCGTTGATCGCGTCACGCAGGGCGACATCGCTAAAATCCCGCGCCCCGACGTTGCGTACGGTGGTAAAGCCCGCGAGCAACGTGAGCCGTGCATTCTTGGCGCCGATGAGCGCCTCTCGCGGCACAGAAAGTGCCAGCCGGTCGTAGCCGAACCTGGGCTCCATGGTCAGGTGCGTGTGCGCGTCAATCAAGCCCGGCAACACGGTTGCATTCGGCAACTCGATGCGCACTGCATCGCCAGGAATCTTCGCCTCCGCAGCGCCGCCAGTGCTGATGATCCGGCCGTCTTCAATCACCAGCGTCTGGTCCGCGAGCAGCTTGCCGGTCTTCACATCGAGCAAGTGCCCCGCATGAACAACCACGTGCCGCGACGTCTGTGCGATCCCGTGTGTCCCCAGAAGAAACAGCGAAACGGCAACCACAGCAGTGCAGATCTTCTTTCTCATGACTTTCCCTTTCCTCAAAGTGCTTGGTTGGCGACGGCGACTACCCGCGACTCGCCGACTCGCGTCGCCCGTCGAGACCCCAGACTCGTCCAGCGTCAGCCGCAAAGAAGATGACGAGCAGCAACAGCAGCGGCAAAGTATCCAGCCGGGCGCCGAAGTAGCGCCATAGCGGCGCTCCGTGGCCCGGTTCCCACCAGGCAGAGAGAGTCAGATTCAGCAGAAACAGGATGCCCAGAACGCAGGCCGGACGCACCCACAGCCCGATCAGCAGCGAGACCCCGATCAGCAGTTCGACAACCCCAACCCCATAACCGAAAAACACGGCGTGCGGCAGAAATAGCCCCGCCAGAACCGGACGATAGAAGCTGACCGCAGTGTGCTCAATGTATTCCTGCAGGTAGGTCTGAAATCCGCCGTGGGCAAAGCCCGGCCCCGCCACCTTGTATTCGCCGAACAGAAGAAAGAACACGGATGTGGCCATGCGCACGCCAGCAATCGTCTTGGACATAGCGGAAGGAGCGGTCGCCATCAGTTAACGCGAACGGGAGCTCATAAATGGGTTTTGGGAAGGGCACGGCTTCAGCCGTGCCGCTTAGCCGCTCAACAAAATCTGGGCCCCTGAGGGATTTCAGTTTTCTCCGTGGGAACGTTGATGAAGCTTCCCTAGCCCCCGGGCCCGTCGTTGGAAACATATTGCTCGAGCGAGTCCAGTTCGTGGCTCAGGTCGTCCACGCGCCACTCCAGCAGATTCCGTATGGAAAGAATTCCCAACAGCTTGCCGTTGTCATCGGCCACCGGGAGATGGCGGAAGTGCCGCTCCAGCATGATGCTCAGGGCCTCCCCTGCGCCCGTGCCCCGCGTGGCCATCTCAACCGGCGTGGTCATCAGATCGCGCACCGACGTCACCTTCGGATCCACATGGCTCAGCGCCATTTTTCGCAGCACATCGCGTTCCGTAAAAATCCCCGCAACCCGATACTCGCTGTCGACCACCGCCACAGCTCCTACGTGGTGGTCCAACATCTTATGAATAGCGTCGGCCACCGTGGCTTCCAGCCCCACCGCGGCAATTTCCCGGTCACAAAGGTCCAACACGCTCATAAACACCTCCTTCGGCCCTACGTCGGAACCGAATTCCACCTTAGAACTGGATTGACGCATTATGCTCGCAGCGAAGCGCTTGTCAAGGGAATTTGCGAAAAAATATTCCGCCAGCGCCCCACTCAGAAGGACAGCCCCCATCCGACTACGGTCATGCACCCTACTTCGCCCGAAAGACCTGCCCCTCCTTCATCACGAACTGCACATTCTCGAGCACCTTGATGTCGCGCAGCGGGTCGCCACTCACCGCGATGACGTCGGCGAACGCGCCGGGAGCCACCACGCCGATCTTGCCCTCCATATCGAGCATCACGGCCGCGCGGGACGTGGCGCTCTGGATCGCATCCATGGGCTGCATGCCGAATTCCACCATGCGCGAAAATTCCTGCGCGATCGGCTCCGTCCACGGGATTCCGCCCATGTCGGTGCCGAACACGATCTTCACTCCCGCCTTCAGCGCCTTCTTGAACGACACTTCGTGTGCCGAGGCGCGCAAGCGGTCGCGTTGCCCTCCCGCCGTATCCGCCGGTGCCCAGTCGGTGTAGTACACGCTGAGCGTGGGCACATACCAGGTGCCCTGCTTCAGCATCTGCGCAATCGCGGCCTCGTCGAGGTCGAGTCCGTGCTCGATGGAATCGCATCCGCCGTCGAGCGCGCGGCGCAGGCCGATTCCGCCGTAAGCGTGACACGCGACCTTCTTGCCCCAACCGTGCGTTTCGTCCACAATCGCCCGCAACTCCTCGACCGTGAGCGTAGGCTGCGAAACCAGTTCCCCGTTCTTTCCCACCCACGAGCGGTGCGTCATGTACACCTTGATCCAGTCGGCGCCGTGGTCAAGCTGTTCGCGTGCCGCTTTGCGTGCTTCCACGGGTCCGTCAACGATCTGTGCCCCTTTTGGCATCTCGAGCTCCGGGGCATAGCCTTCCAACATGTAGCCGCCCGTGGTCGAGATGGCACGAGTAACCACCAGCAGTCTTGGCCCGGGAATGTATCCTCCCTCAATCGCTTGCTTGATGCCGACATCACCGTAGCCCGCACCCTCGGTCTCCACGTCGCGCAGGGTGGTGAAGCCCTGCTCCAGCGCGCGCCGTGCCGCAACCGTGGCTCGCGCCGCACGCAGGGCCAGAGGCGCCGTCAGAATATTGGCGTCATAGCCGCCCTGCGCGGGATCTTCGCCCTGCAGGAAGATGTGCGTGTGCGAATCGATCAGCCCGGGAAGCACGGTTTCTTTCGATAGGTCGATCACCGTTGCACCGGCAGGAATCTTCGCATTCGCGGCGTCCGAGACGCTCTCGATGCGGTTGCCGCGAATGACAATAACCTGATCGCGCCGCGGCTTGTCGGACTTGCCGTCAATCAACGTTCCAGCGCGGATCACGCTGACTGGCGGGGGCGCACTGCTTTGACCAAACGCGGCCAAGCCCCACAGAAGGGAACAAACACTTGCCCACCGCAAGAAGTTCACCATAGATTCGTTCATAAGCTGATTTCCTCAGGCGCGGAGTTTTACGACAAGAAACGGAAAGATGATCGTACCCGAAGCTCGGTCGCGGTGCAGTTTGAGTTTCGACAGTCTCTGTTACTGCTAGGCGTCATCCTGAGCGTAGCCGTTTTTCAGGCGGAGCGAAGGATC
>JADGNP010000337.1 GCA_017883425.1 Candidatus Sulfotelmatobacter sp.
GGCTTCCAGCCGTGCCGTCAGAGCCGAGAATAAATCGGGGCTTTAGCCCCTGAGGTTCGCTGGCTTTGTCCCCCGCAAACATTTGTGAGACGGATTCTAAACAAATTGATCTTCTCCGTGTCCTCCGTGTCCTCTGTGGTGATCAATCTCACTCCCCGTACGGATCACGCAAATACCCCTCCACCGCGAAGTCTTCCCCAAATCGATGCAGATGCAAATGCCTGACCTGCGCCGCCTGGCTCATGTGACCAAACCCCGCTCCGGCCGCAAAGGGAATCGAGCCTGCGCCCGCAAGGATCTTTGGAGCGTAATACAGGAAGACTTTGTCCACGACGTTCGAGGCCAGCGCGGTCCAGTTCACCGTGGCTCCGCCTTCGATCATCACCGAGGTGATTTCCAGTTGCCCCAGTCGCCGCAGAATGGCAGCCAGGTCGGGCCGTCCGTCGGGCTCAACTGCGGAGATTTGCTCCACGCGGATTCCAAGTTGCTCGAGTTGGGCGCGCCGCTGCTCGTCCGCCGAAGCGCAGAAGACTAACACGTCGTTCCTTCGATCCGCGGCGGCGCTCTGCACCAGTCGAGATTCGAGCGGCAGGCGCAGGCGCGAATCGAGAATCACGCGCAGCAATGGACGCCGCCGCGCGCGGCCGCTGCGGTCGGTGAGTAGCGGATTATCCGAGAGGATCGTCCCGGCGCCAACCATCAGCGCGTCGTTCTGATGCCGTAGTTCCTGCACGTGAGAGCGCGCCACTTCGCCGGTCACCCAGCCTCCGGCGGGAATGCCATCGCGTCGATCCAGCGCCTCGGCTGGCGGCGGAGCGATCTTGCCGTCGAGCGTCATGGCGGCTTTCAGCGTCACCAGGGGCGTGCCATGGCGGATGTAGCGGGCGAATCCCTCATTCAGGCGGCGAGCCTGGTCTTCCAGTCGTCCGACTTCGACATGCACACCCGCGGCGCGCAGCCTTTCGAATCCTCGCCCGCTCACTTTTGGATTGGGATCGGGCATGGACGCAACGACCCGATGAATTCCCGCGGCAATCAGCGCGTCCGTACACGGCGGCGTTCGGCCTTGATGCGCGTGCGGTTCGAGATTGATGTAAAGCGTTGCGCCCCGAGCCTTGTTGCCGGCCGCTTCCAGGGCGAGCACCTCAGCATGCTTCACGCCGCTGTAGGTGTAGGTTCCGGTCCCAACCACGTTGCCGTGAGGGTCTGCAATCACCGCGCCGACGTAAGGATTGGGCGAGGCCAGGCCGATCCCTTGACGCGCGAGCTCGAGCGCGCGGTGAAGAAGCGGTTCGTCGGCAGAGTGAGCGGACATGCAGGGAGAATCTACCACGCCACGGCGTTGCTGAGCGTTCACCGCGGCCTAACTCAGTTTCACCATGGCACTAACTCAGCGTTCTCTGCGGCCTTACTCAGCGTACTCTGCGGTTAAAAGCTTTATGCCTGCAGTGGAGGACGCCGAGAAAAGTACCGCTCCGACTATCCACGGCGCGGAGGAAAACTCTCGTACGAATCCTCTTCGATCTCGGCGACCGCAGCGCCGCTGCGTCCACTGGGACCGCGGCGCAATGGTGCCATCGCGTAGGCATAGGGATCGCCTGGAGGCCCAGATTTCTTGCCAAGCAGACGCTTCAAGAAGTCCAGTACGACTCGGAATCGCGAGGGTTTCTCACCAGCATCCGGCATAAGCGCTCCTATTCAAACAGCGAGTCCACAAATTCTTTCGGATCGAACGGCAGCAAATCGCCTGCCTTTTCGCCCACGCCCACATAGCGCACGGGCAGCCCGAGTTCGCGCGAGATCGCAACCACAACGCCACCTTTCGCCGTGCCATCGAGCTTGGTGAGGACGATCCCGGTCACACCCGCGGACTCGGTGAACATGCGCGCCTGCTGCAAGCCATTTTGCCCCGTAGTTGCATCCATCACCAGCAGAGTTTCGTGCGGCGCTCCGGGAATGATGCGCTGCGCCGTGCGCCGCATTTTCTCGAGTTCCGACATCAGGCTGGTCTTGGTATGCAGGCGGCCTGCGGTGTCGACGACGACATAGTCAGACTTGCGTGCCACGGCGGCCTGCAACGCGTCGAACAACACCGCCGAGGGATCGCCTCCGGGCTTGGTCTTGATCACTTCGGTCCCGGTGCGCTGTCCCCAGATTTCGAGTTGCTCGATGGCGGCCGCGCGGAAGGTGTCGGCGGCGCAGAGCAGGACGTTCTTTCCCTGCGAGCGGAATACCTGCGACAGCTTGCCAATGGTGGTGGTCTTGCCCGTGCCGTTGACGCCCACCACCAGAATGACCTCCGGAGAGCCATCGACTTTGTTAACAGGCCGCGAGTTGGCCGCATTCAGAATCGCCAGGAGTTCTTCTTTCAGCAGGCGTTTGAGTTCCTGCACGTCTTTGATCTGCTTGCGATCAGCCTTGTCGCGCAGTTTCCCGAGAACCTCCTGCGTGGTCGTGTTGCCCAGATCGGCGCCGATGAGTGTGGCTTCAAGATCGTCGAGCGTGTTAGCGTCGATCTCCTTGCCGAACGAGACGACCTCCTCGATACGCTCGGCGAGGTTCTCGCGAGTGCGCGTGACCGCCTGCTTCATGCGGTCAAAGAAGCCGGTCTTCTTTTCTTCCTCAAGGCTGCCGAACAGGGTCTGAATCATAGAAAGCCCAAAACTTGATTATACGGGCAGCAACGTAGCGCCGGCGTCCCGCCGGCTGTTGCGTGAGCCTGCCCTGAGCTTGTCGAAGGGGAGTCTCGCCCCCGCAGCCCGCGCCCGGTGCCCCATCCTAACGTCACGCTTTTTGTGGGGACAGCCGCCCTCGGCTGTCCAGCCGCGAAGCGGCGAAAGAATGCAGCCCACGACGCAAGTCGTGGGGGCGCGCAATCATAAATCGGACAAGCCCCGAAGGGACGAAAGACACAAAGGTTGTGTGCAAGGGCACGGATCTATCCGTGCCGTAAGAGGTGCAATAAAATGAACCGGCTTTCAGCCCCGAGGCTAGCGCCGTAGGCGCATCCGAAAGTAGCCCAGCGCTTCAGCGCTGGGTTAGCCGCGGCATCCAAATCCGTCCCGCAGGGACGGCTGAAACTAACACTCACACTCGCGCGCTGCCCATCAAACGAGCCCCGCAGGGGCGAAAGACATAAGACCGGGAAGGGCACGGCTGCAAGCCGTGCGCCATAGAGCACAAAGAATCCATCCGGCTCTACAGGCTGCGGAAAAACTCACGATTCGTTTCAGGCGATGCCTTCAGGCATCGCGTAAGTGCTGGTTAAATCAATCACGCCTTCAGGCGCTGTAGCGCGGAATGCGAGTTTTTCCGCAGCCGGCTCTAGCCGCTGAGAAGTGTCATTAAACCGGCCTCAGGAGTGTTGCATCAACTTGGAGTCTCTGGCGCAACCGGCACCCCTGCCCACCACAACCGGGTCAATGCGTGCGATGGCCTGGTTTCATCAACGGTCGGGTAGAATCTTAGTGACGTGGGCCAGGAAGGGCCGAGAGCAGCGCTATCCTGCCCAGCGATTGCGAGACTGATCGGGCGTTACAAGGAGATCCACCGTGAAAAGACATCAGGCGTCATTTGGCCTTTGCGTGGGCTTTGTGCTGATCCTCGTATTGGGAATTGTGCCAACCATGATGGCGGCGGACCCGTCGCCGATCGTTGGAAATTGGGAAGGGACTCTTGATCCGGGCGCTCAGCCTAAGAAGCGAATTGTCGTGCACATTAGCGCAGCCCAGGACGGAAGCCTAAGTGGAACGATCGACTACCCTGACGAGAGCGCTTCGGGAGCGCTGATCACTGCCATAACCTATAAAGAACCCGCCCTCCACTTCGAAAACACTTCCGGTCAGGTTTCGTACGACGGCACGATGAACAAAGAGAATTCTGAGATCGCCGGCACCTGGAAGCAAGGCGCAGCGGCGCTCAGTCTCACGCTCAAGAAGACCCCTTAGAGTCACGGGCTTCGATTTCCATTGTGCCGTGTCAACGAGTGTAAACGCCTGTTTTCGTCAGTTGTGCCCAGCCCAAATTTCTATGAACTTTGAGCCTATTCTCTGCGTACCTCCAACTCAGTTGGAAGTAGAGAGCAGAGATCCTATGCCAGGTCAAAACAGGTCATCAATCGGGCGAATTGTCACTATAGTTGCCGC
This sequence comes from Candidatus Sulfotelmatobacter sp., assembly GCA_017883425.1. Taxonomy (GTDB): domain Bacteria; phylum Acidobacteriota; class Terriglobia; order Terriglobales; family Acidobacteriaceae; genus Sulfotelmatobacter. The sequence continues at coordinate 4,146 of JADGNP010000337.1, forward strand.
GGCTCTCGTGGCCTTTCATGTGCAGAACTTGGCGGCTCAATCCGACAAGCGAGGTCCAGCAGAGGTCGCTGAGCAACTCGTCAATGTCCAAACAAAAGACGATATCGCTGATTCAGGTGCGCTTTTCGCCCCGCCAAAGGACGTAGCTAAACCGATTGCTATCATCTGGATTCAACGGGTGGGGAGTCAATTTCTATTTTCCGACATATGCCCATCCAGAAACGCGAATCGGCGAAAATCTTGTCCGCAAGATTCTGCATAATTGACAGCTGTTCCCTGGCGGAGGATACTCGCACAACCCGGCTACGCCTCCCCCGCCACGAGCCTCTCGGGCCCAGTAAGCAATATGTGTCGAAAGGATGCCACACCATGCCAGCCTGCATTGCTCCCTCCGCAAACCACATTTCAAGTTTCACGCGTTTGGCGATTAGAGCGCGCGGGCAATGGTGTCTGTGCGCGCTGGCGATCATGCTTGCGCTCGCCGCGGTTCCTCCGGCGGCACAAGGGCAGACGTTCACGGTGCTCTATTCGTTCAAAGGCGGCGCGGATGGGTCGGGTCCAACCGCAAGTTTGATCCGCGATGCAGCCGGCAACCTCTACGGCACGACTTTTCTTGGTGGGGATCTCAAGTGCGGCGCCAGGGCGGGCTGCGGAACCGTGTTCAAGCTCGATGCCGCCGGCAACGAGACCGTGCTGTACAGCTTTGCTGGCGGCGCGGCCGGGTCCAGCCCCTTCGCAGGCCTGATTCGCGACCTAGAGGGCAACTTCTACGGCACCACGGTTTATGGTGGCGATCTCAATTGCGGTAACCCGTCGGGCTGCGGCACGGTGTTCAAGCTGGACGCGACCGGCAAGAAGACTGTGCTTCACCGCTTCACTGGCCCACCGGACGGATCCACCCCTTACGGCGGTTTGGTCCGAGATCCGCAAGGCAATCTCTACGGCACGACCGTCTTTGGTGGCGGCTACGGAACGGTCTTCAAACTGGATGTGACCGGCAGGGAAGCCGTGCTGCACAACTTTGCGGGTGGAACGGACGGGTCCTATCCCGGGTCCGGTGTGATCCGGGATGCTGCGGGCAATCTCCTCGGCACCACTACGTTCGGTGGCCCCGCCACAGTGGGGACGGTGTTCAAGTTAGATCGCACCGGCAAGCCGATCATGTTGTACAGCTTCACCGGAGTAGACGGGGACCTTCCCGCCGCAGGTTTGGTCCCCGTCGGAGACGACCTTTACGGCACCACCCAATACGGGGGAACGTTTCATGAAGGAAACGTGTTCAAGATGGATAAGACCGGCAAGGTGACCAGAGTGCACGACTTTCTTGGCGGAGCGCCGGAGGGGAGCGGTCCCGCCGCGACTCTGATCCACGACGCCGCGGGCAATGTCTACGGCACTACGATATATGGCGGTTTTTACAACCAGGGAACGGTGTTCAAGGTGGATGCCTCCGGCAATGCGACCGTGCTGCACACCTTCACTAGCGGAGCGGACGGTGGAACTCCCGAGGCAGGTCTGATCCGGGATGCGGCGGGCAATCTCTACGGCACCACCGCAGATGGCGGCGCCTTTGGCTTCGGCGAGGTCTTCAAGATCGCCCCTTGAGAAGCTCGCACCTTGAGCGGCTAAGAATTCATTGGATCGCCGAGGCCCAGGGTCGTCGCACTGCGCGCTATAATTCCGCGCCGGGCACCGGAGAAGCGGCAAGTTTGTTGTTGGCGAAAAATCGCGATAGCACTCATTAACCGGGTCACGAGTGCTAAGGACAGGCCCGATTACGACAAAATGACCCCGACGGGGTTTTCCAGCCGGTTCGTTCAGGCATTCCTGAATGTATCCTCCTATGCCGCTTCAACTGCGCGCCCAGCGTGCCAATCACATAGAACGCCGCAGTTGGATCGGGCGAGCGAACATGGCGTCGAGGTCTGTAGGACCCAGCTTTCGAAAATCACCAAAGCCTGGGGCGGCCTCGGTCGTGATGGTGCAAGGCGATTTCCACAGCTTTCCCCTCCCCCCATGTTCATCCAACCTTGACCGAGAAATCTCATTCCCAAATACTGGCCTCATG
>JADGNP010000338.1 GCA_017883425.1 Candidatus Sulfotelmatobacter sp.
GAAGGGCTACGTAAAGCACGTGAAAGACAAGCGCGCCCACGTGTACATCCCGCAAGTGGACCGGAAAGATGCCACGCGCTTTGAGGTGCGGCACCTCCTCAGCCGCTTCTTCGGCAACTCCCATGAGCAGCTCGTGCTGAATGTCCTGGAAGATACGAGTATTGATGCGGAAGAACTCGACCGCCTGCGCCAGTTGCTGGAAAGGAGCAAGTGACCCCACGATGACGTTCGAGCTGAATGAGATCGCCCAAGTGTCAACGCTCCGAATCGTGGACTGCCTGGTCGAAGGCACGCTCATCACGATCTTCGCCGGCGTGGTGCTCCGGGCGGCTCGCCTGCAGAGTTCGAGCGTCAGGTTTGCGGTATGGTTTTCCGCCCTTGTGGCCATCGCAGCCTTGCCCATCCTGGGCGGCGCATCGTGGTCGCATGGCGCACGTATTCCAGCAGAGGCACTCAGCAATCCGGCGATCACACTGCCGGGTTCCTGGGCGCTTTACCTGTTCGGTGCATGGGCAGCGATCGCAGGGTGGGCTTTGCTCGGTGTCGGCCGAGGTCTATGGCATCTGCATGTTCTCCGCAGGAGTTGCGTCCCCATCGATCCGGCGATGATCGATGCTCGACTGCAAGAAACTCTCGAACGTAACCGCTCAACCAGGCCGGTAGCGCTCTGCACATCCGACCGCGTGCATGTTCCGACTGCCCTCGGTTTGGTGAAGCCGGCAGTGGTTCTGCCTCGTTGGGTGATGCAAGAGCTCTCTTCTGACGAACTGAACCAAATCCTGCTGCACGAACTGGCGCACCTCCGCCGTTGGGACGACTGGACGAACCTCACTCAAAAAGTTGTGAAGGCCCTGTTCTTCTTCCATCCTGCCGTCTGGTGGATCGAGAAGCGAGTGTCCTTGGAACGCGAAATGGCATGCGACGATGCCGTGCTGGCAGAAACCGCAAGCCCGCGTGCCTATGCCGAATGCCTGGCGCACCTCGCCGAAAAGACTCTGATTCAGCGCAGCGTGGCTCTGGCACAAGCGGCCCTGGGACGAATTCGTCAGACCTCGCTCCGCGTGGCTCAGATTCTCGACGCAAATCGTCCGACCGGCACCGCACACGCCTGGAAGCCTGCCGTCTCGCTGGTGGCGGCATTCGCCATTGTCTGTGTCCTGGGTATTTCAAGAGCGCCCAGGCTGATTGCGTTTTATGACAGCGGCACAAGTCGCGTCGCCGCTCCCACGATCGCAACCGCTTCTCCCCATGTCGGGAGCGGGCGCCTCTCGACAGTCATCCCGGTTGCGGACGTGGCTGCTCCGAAGGCGACCTCCGAACGCCCAGTCCGCATAGTGCAAGCTCGCCTGAACCTGCGTCGGCCTCATCGCGGCTTGGATAGTGCTGCACGTGCCGTTGCGATGCAGTCTCCACCCGTGGAACCAGGCACCGGCAGCATTCGCCAGACTAATGTGCGTCTGGCCAATGCTAATGCCACTCCTGTAGCCTTCACCGAGACGTTCTTTGTGGTGGTTGAAGGCCGCGAGAATGGCTCCCCGGACCAGCCGGTATATCAGATCCAGTTGTGGCGTGTAATGGTTCTGCATCCGGTTGCCGATTCCAACAGCACCAGAATTCACCCGAAACAAACTTAGTCATGAAATGCGGCAGACAAGCAGGACGAGCATCGATCTTAGAAACTAACGAATTAGTTGTACACAACTCTTGAAAGGACGTAACTCAAATGAATGTTGGAATGCGGTTGAAAGACAGCACAAAAAAATGGACGCGGCGGCTGGCGGTGCCGATGCTCGCACTGGCACTGGTCGCTTCGTTCGTAACCTACGAATGCGTGAAGCCCGCCGCGGCCAGGGCGGCGAATGCGGCGCCCTCTGCCGCGCCACTCGATGCAGACAGCGTCGGCGCCCTGCTTGCCCTCGACAAGGCAATGGAGACTCTGGCCGCCCGGGTCACTCCGGCGGTCGTCAACGTCACCGTGACCTCGCGAACCAAGCCGGAAATGGCCGGCAAGCAAATGCCGGAAGACATGCAACAATTCTTTGGCCAGTCCAGTCCCTTTGGTCAATTTTTTGGCCCGCACATGCAGCGCCAACCCCAGATCGAGCACGGCATGGGCAGTGGCGTGGTGATCTCGCCCGACGGATACATCGTCACTAACAACCATGTAATCGATGGAGCCGTAGACATTCGCGTAACCACGAGCAATCGGCGAGTTCTGAAAGCGAAACTCGTTGGCGCCGATCCGCTAACTGACCTCGCGGTCTTGAAGGTGAACGCCACCGATCTGGCCAGCGCTCCATGGGGCGACTCGAAGGAAGTCCGGCCCGGTCAAACTGTACTGGCTTTCGGCAATCCCTACGGATTCCGCTTCACCGTAACGCGCGGAATCGTGAGTGCGGTGAACCGGGCGAACCCGGACCCCACCAATCCCAGCAAGCCGGGTCAGTTTATCCAGACGGACGCGGCCATCAATCCCGGCAACTCCGGCGGACCGCTCGTCGATGCCCGTGGCCAGGTGGTCGGCATCAACACCTTCCTGATCTCTTCTTCGGGCAGCTTCTCGGGAATGGGATTTGCGATTCCGACGCAGATCGTCAGGCCCACGGTAGAGACCTTGATCCGCGACGGCAAAGTCAGCCACGGCCACATCGGGATCGGCATCGCGGACGTGACTCCCGAAAACGCCAAGTTCTTCGATGAATCCAATGCGACGGGCGGGGTCGTCACGCAAGTCGAGCCAGATTCCCCCGGAGCCAAAGCAGGCCTGCAGATCGGCGACGTCATCACCGAAATCGATGGCCAGAAGGTCAGCGACGCTGGCGAACTTCAGGTGCTGGTCGGACAGAAACAGCCAGGCTCGAAAGTCACGCTCAAGGTTCTTCGTGACGGCAAGAGTATGACTATCCCCGTCACTTTGGAGGCATTGGGCAGTCGCACCGCTGAAGGCAGCGATGACTCCGGCAAGGGCGAAGGCAAAATGCACTGGGGCATTGGTCTTAGCAACCTTACGCCAGACTTGCGAGACCAGCTTCAGGCTCCACGCGAGATCCACGGAGCCGTGATTGAGCAAGTGCAGCCGGGAAGCTCCGCAGATAATGCTGGATTGCAGAGGGGAGACATTATCCTCGAAGTAAACCGCCATAAAGTCCAAACCGCGAGCGATGTGCAGCAAGCCCTTTCGAGCGTGACCAAGGGCGAGGACGCATTGTTGCTCGTCTGGTCGAACGGCGGCAATACCTTCCGGGTGCTGCACTCTCCTGAAGGCGCTTAATTAGGTCGCGCCGCACTCCCGTCAGGTTGAGAAGGAGTGCGGCGCGTTTTTTTATGCAGTGCCCGGAGCCTTTTCCAGCATCTAAAATGCCGGAGCAACTAAACCTCAGCGAGGCTCGACGTGAAAACACTCCGACTCACCATCGCAATCTGTTCTTTGCTCTTCGCTCTCACCGTCTCCTCTCAAACTCCGCCGCCTGACCCGACCCTCACCGACAACCCCGTCTTCCAGAAGAACTGCGCGAAGTGTCATGGGAAAACTGCTGGGGGTCGCCATTTCGGAGGCCCATCGCTCATTTCGGAACCAGCCACCACCGCCCCCGCCGACGAACTCCGCAACATCATCGCCAACGGCAAACACCACATGCCCAAATACGCCGGCAAACTCACTCCTGAAGAAATCAACACTCTCGTCGACCAAATCAAATCCCCGCCAAAGAAGTGAATCGGTGTCGAGCCTCAGTCTCTGGCTACCGGCTGCCTACTTTCCACTCTTCGTCTCCGCATCCGCAGCGTTCGCCGCCAGGATAAAAGACGTAACCCCGTCGACCACGTACTCGTTTTCGTACCAGAGAAACGGCCATCCTTCCTTGAGTTCCGGGAAGTCGGGCTGAATGACGACCACGCCCGGAATGATTCCTCCCGGAACGAATGTGTAGTCAGCGCGGTTGTTTCCGTAAGCGATCAGCTTCGACTGCGTCCCCACCGCCGACACATACGACACATTCGAGACCGGATGCCGCCCCAGCACGTAATCCAGACCATCGAGTGTGTACCCGGGCCCCACGCTCTCGGGAAACGCCTGACGCAAGAAATACATCTCCGTTGCGAATCGAGTCACCCCTCCGGAGCCTCCCCACGTTCCCGTCGAGACGGGCACGCCCCACGGATTCTTCGCGAGCATCGCCTGCAGCTTGGGCTTGTAAGCCGCCAGGGCCGAGGCGACACCTTCTTTAAACTCCAGATCCATGAACGGAATGGCGCGCGCCGCACTCCCTCCCAGAAAGGCAAACTGGTCTTTGATCACCGGCAGAAGTTCCTTCAGGCGTTTCCGGTAGATCTCCCCGCCGCGGGTTGCAATCAGCAGTTCGACGGCAGCCTCGGTCTCGGCGTGCCGCAAGTCGCTCCCAGTCGTGTTGAACGATTGAAACAGCGCGGGCGGCTGCTTGTGCTCTTCGTCCCACACCCGCACCGCCGTCTGCAGGCATTCGTCCGACATCTTGTCGCTATACCCGCGAAGCACGCGGCTCGCCGCCGCGAGGGCGCCGGCTGCGTCATAGTTCAGCGCCGTCGTGTGCGTCGTGAACGCCCATCGATCATCCGGAACTCCCGAGTAAATCCCGTCCGTTTCCAGCGGGCCCATGCGTTCGGCGTAGATGCGTCCATCCGTCTTGGACGCCGCATCTCCCAAGTGCGTGTACTCCTCCAAGGTAGGCTCGATGATTCCGGAAATCGCATGCCCGATCGCGTGATACTCCGCCAGCAACAGGAGCACGCCGTGTTCAACCTGCTGCACCACATCCGGGACGCCGTCCGGTTTCCGCATCTGGACGTACCGTGCCGCCTCGTCCACCGAAGTGTCATCGGAATTTACTCCGAATTGTTCCCGCGCCAGTACAAGATCCGTGATCACGCGCGTCTGAGTCTGCGTCCGCAGATCAAACTCACCCGCGTCGTACCACCCGCCGACATTGAGCCCCGGGATGTGCTCTCCCGAAGAAAACGGCGAGTCCGTCGTCGGGTCCTGCTTGTACCCGTCGAAATGCGTGTAATTGACGGGTGCCTGGCGCGCATCGTCGAGGTGCGACGCTCCATGCCATATGCGATATCCCTCGCGCACCTTCACGTGGTCCATCTGTTCCGGCAGATACGTGTCGAGCGAAGGCCGCCAGATGCCGTCGTATACATCTTTTGCGATCCGAAAAGGTCCAGTCTTCTGCCCGGCATATTCGATCGCATAGATTCCCGCCTTACGAACCGCGGAAAAATCGAAATGCGCGTATTCATAGCGCATCCATTTGCCCCAGGGCTTGATCGCGCCGCTGAACACCTCGCGATACTCACCTTCCGGAGTCAGGCGCAACACGCGCGCTGTCTTGGGCGCGTCAAAGAGCGGATCAAGTTCCACCACCGCAACCTTCTCCCGCTCGGGCGTGTAGCCGACCTGGTTGTAGCCAACCACCGGCGGCCGCGTCCATCCCTGGATTACGTTGGGGCGAACGTGCCACACCACTACATCGCCAGTCTTTCCCGCCGGAATCAAAGTGCGTACGACAAACCATCCGTTCTGCGCTTTATTGCGGCCATCGAACAACAGGATGGGACCGCTGTCGGAAGTGATAGTCACGCGCGTCGATGGATCTTCCGGTGACAATACGATGCGCTGACCTATAGCCAGCGGCTGCGCCTCCACTGTTCCATCCGCTGCTTTCTCCATCGGCCCGTCCGAGTGACGTGGGAATATCCCCGAACCGTCGTCCACCAAATAAGACTTGCCAAAATAGAGTGTTGGCAAAAACTCAAGATTGAACCCAGCCTTCCCCACGAGCGCGGCCGGAACGGGCTGGTCGAGCTGCACGGCAATTCGAAATCCCCCCGCCTCGGGCCGCAGGTCGATGCGGTAGCTGAGCCCTCGATCCGGATAGCTGCAGAATGCCGTAACCTCATCCGGAGCTGTGCCGCGCTTTCGTTCCTTGAAATCAGGAATCGGGTCCCACTGCTCCGGCGTCGCCGACAGCCGCACGTCCCCGCTGGTAGCAATGCGCTGGTCGTGCAGGATGATTTCCATCCCGTTCATCTTCTGATCGCCGAACACCCGGTGATATTCGTTGTGGAACAGCAGCACGCTCAAGCCATGAGTCTCGAGCACGTCGGACTGCGTCAAGTGCAGATCGGAACTCGACCACGAAAAGACAGTAGTGTTGA
>JADGNP010000339.1 GCA_017883425.1 Candidatus Sulfotelmatobacter sp.
AAACCTGCTTTTCTGCCGCGCCCAACAGCAGGTTCCTCGACTACGTTCGGTCATCCGCGATGCGGATGACGGAACTCCGCTCGGAATGACAGACCGCGTTGGGAGTCACAATATTCTGCAAAGCTCAATAAGGTGTTAGGTCTGAGGTCCTGGGTCTTCGGACTCGAGCAGCGTTCCACCCAAACAGAAACCTGATCTCCCAGACCCAAGACCCTGCATTACAATCGAGCCGTGCCCGTCCTGCACGACCTGCGCGTAACGCTGGAGATGATCAAGTGGGAACACTCGATCTTCGCGCTCCCGTTTGCGCTGTGCGGAGCTATGCTCGCGGCCGGTGGATTTCCTTCGCCGCGCCAACTCGTGTGGATCGTCGTGGCCATGATCGCGGCGCGGTCGGCCGCGATGGCGTTCAACCGATGGGCCGACGCTTCCATCGATGCCGCCAATCCGCGCACCAGCACTCGAGCCTTGCCCGCCGGACATCTCACCCCCGCGTTTGTGGCCACGTTCGTGGCAGTTTCCAGCGCCATATTCATTCTTGCCGCGAGCCAACTGAATCGCCTCGCGCTTTTGCTATCTCCGGTGGCTCTGGCAGTGCTGCTGCTTTACTCCTACACGAAGCGGGTGACACGCTGGTCGCATCTCGTGCTGGGATTCGCGCTGGGCATCGCGCCTTCGGCGGCGTGGATCGCAGTGCGGGGCTCGCTCGATCCACGCATCTTGCTTCTCACGGCTGCCGTGACTTTCTGGGTGGGAGGCTTCGACGTTCTCTACGCCTGCCAGGACTTCGATTTCGACCGTCAAGCCGGGCTCCACTCCATTCCGCGATACCTCGGCATTCCCTCCGCGCTGTGGATCGCACGCGCTTTTCACGTGGTGATGGTGGGCCTGCTGGTCGCTCTGCTGATCGTATTTGGCATGGGGAAGATCGCGGCGTGTGGAGTTCTGGCGGTGATCCTGCTGCTGCTTTACGAACATTCCTTGGTCCGGCCCAACGACCTGTCGAAGCTCAATGCCGCGTTCTTCACCATGAATGGCGTCATTTCGGTACTGTTCTTTGTGTTTGTCGCGGGGGATTTACTGCTGCGGAAATAATGGGCGGAAATAGTTATGGGACCGCCTGCTCTTACTTCTTCCCTACATCCCGTGGCATAATCGCTGGCGCATATCGGAGGATTTTCATGCTGCGGAATATTGTGCTTCGCGCCACCTGCGTGCCTTTCCTGCTCGCCGCCTTTAGCTCAGCCCAACAGCCTGCCCCGGCGCACGCTCCTGTTCCCGGCAGTCCAGCCGATCTGGTGCAGCAGGGCCAGAAGCTGAGCCGCGACGGCAAGCTGGATGACGCTCTCGCCCTCTACCGTCAGGCGCTCGACAAGTCACCGGATCTGTACGAGGCGCATCTGGCGGAGGGGATGGCGCTGGATCTCAAGGGCGACTACTCTGAGGCGCGCGAGCATTTCACTAAGGCCATCGAGGTCGCGCCGGCAGACTCCAAAGCCCAGGCGTTACGTGCGATGGCGATGTCCTATGCTTTCGAGAGCGATACCTTCAAGGCCGCAGAGTTCGAACTTCAGGTTTTCAACGCGCGCCTGGCGAAGAGTGACTCGGTGGGCGCAGCTGAGATTTGCAACGAACTTGCCCGTATCTATCTGGAAGCGGGCGACCCCGACCACGCCTACAAATGGTACAAGATGGGATACGACACCGCGGCGCACAAGCCCGACCTGACCGACGCCGACAAGAATCTGTGGCTGTTCCGCTGGGAAAACGCGCAGGCCCGTATTGCTGCCCGCCGCGGCCAAGCCGGCGAGGCGCAGCAACACATCGCCGCCGCCAAAGCCGCGCTCGACAAGGCCAACAATCCCGAGCAAGCGAAGTTCTATCCCTATCTCACGGGCTATGTCGCATTTTATACAGGAGACTACAAGACCGCGATCGCGGAATTGCAGAAAGCCGACCAGCATGACCCGCTGATTTTAGCGCTGCTGGGCGAGGCTTATGAGAAGTCCGGCGACGCGGCTCAGGCCAAGGCTTACTACCAAAAAGTCCTGGAGTCGAACGGCCACAATCCCGCCAACGCGTTCGCGCGGCCGCTGGCGAAGAAGAAGCTGGGCAGCGGAACTTAGACGCGCGATCTTGAGGAAAGAGATCTGTCGTCCATCTCACCGCGAAGGATTACTCTTGTAACCGCCGCCGCGGCAAACCGTGTTGCCTTGGTTTCCGCTGCCCCCTACACTCTTGAGTTGCGAGCCATTTGTGGGATGTCGGCTCGCGGCCCACTCGTGCGCAATAACTTGAACCAATCCAAGGTGCACCCGATCGACCGCAAGCTTGCTTTCAAGCTCGGCCTGACGGCACTGCTCTTTGCGGCGATCCTCGCGCTTGCTCTCAATCGGGATTTCTACACTGAGTCGATGACCTCGGCCTTCCTTTCTCTCGCGCTGGCCAGCGCCGTCATTGTTCTGGGGATGATCCGGCGCTCCTGGTTCGATTTGCTCTGGGTCTTGACCGGCAGCCTTTTCCTGGCGGTGCTCGACTATCGTGGGATGGATTTTCAGCCGGTGTTCATGGCCGGCTTCTCGTTTGCGGGCTTGGCCGGTCTGGCGGTCTTGGGTACTCACACGATCTTTGCCGAAGGGCACGAGCGTAAGCTCCTGCTGTATGGATTTCTGCCGGCGGTTCTTTTTGTCGGTTCAGAATACATGGCGAGTACGCTGCTCGATATCACTGAGGCTCTCCATCCGAAAACATTCGACCTCTTCCTGTACTCCTTCGATTGCAGCTTGCGCGTGCAGTTCAGTTTCCTGATGGGGCAGGTGTTCTGGACGTGGCTGTGGGTACGGTTTGTGTGCCTCGTCATCTATATCGCGCTGCCCTTGCCTCTGGCCCTGGTTTACGCGGCGCAACTGCGCCGAAAAAGGGAGAATGCTCTTGCGGTCATGTTGGCGTTTCTGCTGACGGGGCCGGTGGGCGTTCTGTTCTACAACATGCTGCCGGCTTGCGGCCCGGTGCATGTGTTTGGAGCCGCGTTTCCCTTTCATCCGCCGTCCATTGCGGACGCGATGCGGATGAACGTAGCGCCCCTCCTGCTCAAGGGTGCGCGCAACGCCATCCCGTCATTGCACATGGCTTGGGTACTGCTCGTATGGTGGAACTCCAGAGGTCTGGCGCGCTGGATACGGGCGATCGCTTTGGTGTTCGTGGTTCTTACCGTGATGGCTACACTGGGCACGGGGGAACATTACTTTATCGACCTGGTTGTAGCCTTCCCGTTTTCTCTGATGGTGCAGGCCCTGTGCTCATACTCGCTGCCGTTCCGCAGCGGCGCGCGGCGGACCGCCTTCCTGTTCGGCACGTTTGTGACCTTGATCTGGCTGGCTTTGCTTAGCTTCACCACCCGCTTCTTCTGGACTTCGCCGGTGGTGCCCTGGGCGATGATTATCGCGACCATTGCCCCTTCCATCTTGTTCTGGAATCGCCTGATGAGCGCCGGGACCGAGGAAGAACCGGTACGCGCCCGGGCGGCCAGCGCTAGCGCGACCACGTAAAGCACCAGCCGCAAATCCCATCTGACGCTACGTCACCTGAATCACAAAGGCATGACGAGCCATGGGGAATCGTGGTATTGATCGAATTCCTGCGATATCATCAAAAGGATGTCTGCCACTCGTTCCCACCCCTTTCAGACCGATGATCCGCGCCTGGCGCCGATCCATGAGAAAGTTCTTGCCGGCACGCGGCTGGATGCTGACGATGCCCTCGCTCTCTACCGCACTGGCGACATTCTGGCCGTGGGTTGGATGGCCAACTCCGTGCGCGAGCGCATGCACGGCGACAAGACGTACTTCAACGTCAACCGCCACATCAATCCGACGAATGTGTGCGTGGCCGCGTGCCGCCTGTGCGCGTTTGGACGAAAGAAGGACGCGCCCGGCGCCTACACCATGGCGCTCGAAGAGGCTTTCGAAACCGCGGCTTCCGGATACACCGAGGCGGTCACGGAGTTTCACATCGTTGGCGGACTGCATCCTGACCTGCCGTTTCAATATTTTTTGGATTTGTGCTCCGGTCTGAAGCAGCGCTTTCCGCAAGTGCATCTCAAGGCCTTCACCATGGTCGAGGTCGCCTATCTGTCGAAGCGGGCCAAGCTCTCGATCCGCGAGACGCTGGAACAACTGAAAGCCTCGGGCGTGGACTCGCTGCCCGGCGGCGGCGCGGAGATTTTCGCCGACCGCGTGCGCCACATCATCTGCGACCACAAGATTGACGGCGGCGAGTGGCTCGAGACCGCCAAGCTGGCGCACCAGATCGGACTGAAGTCGAACGCGACCATGCTCTACGGCCACGTTGAAAACGATGAAGACCGCGTCGACCACCTGTTGAAGCTGCGCGCGCTGCAGGACGAGACCGGCGGCTTCCAGACGTTCATTCCGCTGGCCTTTCATCCCGACAACACGCCACTGCAGCATCTGCCGAAAACCACTGGCATGCTCGACATCAAGCAAATTGCGGTCAGCCGGCTGGTGCTCGACAACTTCCCGCACATCAAGTCGTATTGGCAGATGATGACCGCGAAGATCGCGCAGATCTCGCTGCGCTTCGGCGCCGACGACATGGACGGCACGGTGATCGAGGAGAAGATCTACCACGACGCCGGAGCTACCACTCCGCAGGGCATGCGGCGGGAAGAACTGGAGCGCCTGATCCGCGCTGCGGGACGCGAACCGATCGAGCGCGACACGCTCTACCGGCCTGTGACGCGGACGGAGACGTCGGTTACGGTCGCGGTGTAGGCCAGTAATCTGTCTATCTCTCGGGACTAAGCGTCGGATTATACGTCTGCGTATCCGGGTTCCAGGTGAATAGCACTCCGGAAGTCTCGAGGTACATGCGGGTTGCCGCATCTTTTGGGAGAGTGAGCTTCACTCTTGAGAGAAGTTTTGCCGATCGGCGGTTAACGACTCGGGCGTAGACCTTAATCTCGTATTCACCCTCGGAAAAGTGGAAATCGTCGCTCTCGCTGCTCTGCAGAAAGTGGTGGTTGTATGCAACGCCACCGTCCGTTACCCTCAGCCCGCCCGCAACCATGAGCTCTTTGTGCTCCCCATATCCCCAAAATCCAAATGTATGCCCTGAGCCTCCGTGCAGGACTTTCAAGTAGAGCCCCTCGATGACGTAACCACGCTTTCCGGTGGTGTACAGCAGCGTCCGCAGAAACACCTTTGGTTTCAGGTTCTCAAATACAAAAGCTATCTGCACAGGCCGTGTCATATGCAGGGCACCCCGTCGGAAAAGGGTTAACCACGCAACGGTGACAGACACGAGGAGTGAAATCGCCGAGACTACGGAACTAAAACTGAGGAAGTTTGGCGGCGACGACATTCTTGTGAGGAGTGTACACTTGGCGAGCTGTTAGATGGATCGAGATCTTCGCTGCCGCAGTCCCGTTGTCTTGCCGGAAGCGCCTGTATCCGTTGTGCTCGCCATGGCGTGCCGCAGCAGCAAATTGACGCGCGTTTGGTAGCCCTTGCCGTAGCCTTTCAGCCATTCCAGAACGTCCGCGTCCAAGCGCATGGTCACGGCCTTCTTCGGCGGACGATAGAACTTGCCTACCTCGGCTTTGCTCCAGTCCAACTTCAGCGGGATGTCGGAGAAATCAATGTCTTCGTCGCGCTTTGCGGCGAGGGCGGCGATGTCTCGTTTTTGTTCCTTGCTGAGCTTCCTCATAATTCTTCCTTTCATGCGACTCCGCAAGCCGGGCCGAGATAATGCGGATGACTTCTTCGTGATCTCGTTCAAACCAGGTGTGAACAACGGAGAGGACCACTCCCGGGGCAATGACTCCCAAGGTGTTCCATCGCTCCTCGTCCTCAAAAAATGCGTCCCGTTCTGTCAAAGCGTAGGGATCATCGAAGACAAGAACTGCAGTCTCGAACAGGACATCATGTTTCAGTAGGTTTCGCTGGTTCTTGGCTTCGTCCCATTCAAAGCGCATGGCCACTTCCGCCGGCAGATTTACGATAAGGGAGATCCCGTGAGTTGTCAATACAATTGTATGTACACTAGTGAACGATTCCCTTCCGCAACTCTTCCGCTGACCCCTGCAGCAGATTCCGCAGCACCGCCACCTCCGCCGCAATGCCCGCGTGCAGCGCAGGATCCACATCCGGCACGAACAGAGGAGAATGGTTCGAA
>JADGNP010000036.1 GCA_017883425.1 Candidatus Sulfotelmatobacter sp.
CTGGTCCTCATGTCTTCCATGGAGCGCAGCGGCCTCAGCGGCGTCCTCCTGCTCAAAGATTTCTATATTCGCCGAATCTTCCGCATCTACCCCTTAAGCATCCTCGCCATCGCCTCCGCCGTGGCCCTGCATTTGAACTCGAACATAAATGGCGTTCCTGGCCTGTCCTATGGCCCTCTTCCCGGAAAACTGGCAATCCTGTCTCAGGTTCTTCTCGTGCAGAACCTGGTGCATGTCAAATCGATTGTGAATGTGCTGTGGTCGTTGCCCTTCGAAGTGCAAATGTATCTATTCCTGCCCTTCCTTTTCGCCTTCGTTCAGCGTAAGCGCGCCTTCTGGTCGCTGCTGGCTTTGTGGACTGTCTCGCTGCTTGCCGCATGGGCCCAGCCCCAAGTCGTGGCTCTCAACCACCTCCCCTTGCTGCGCTTTGTTCCGTGTTTTCTTCCCGGAATCATGGCTTTTGCCCTGCCGCGAATCCCCCGCTTGCGGTCTTATCTTTGGCCCATCTTCATCCTTGGTCTGGTCGCCGCTTTCACCCTCAACCCTGTACTGCCGATGGGGTGGGCGCTCTGTCTGGTTCTGGGACTGCTCATTCCGTTCTTCCGGGAGATCCAAACCAAGTCCATCCGCATTATCAGTAATCGCATCGCGACGTACTCCTACGGCCTGTACGTTTCGCACCAGTTTTGCATCTGGCTCGCGCTAGGAGTTCTTGCCGGGCGCCCCCTTTGGCTTCGGCTCGGAGTTCTTTCCACGTCGCTGGTGATCCTGCCCATTCTGCTGTACCACTATCTGGAGAAGCCTATGATCCAAGTGGGAATGCGCCTGGCGGCGCGCTTTGGGCGTGAGAAGGCGGCTGCGACCCTGGCAGTGGCCGCGTGAACAACCTTCGCATCCACTTCCTCTCCTAGACCCGGACAGTTCTTGATAAGGTTTTCAGGCATCCTGCCGGGTTTCTCTTGAGAATCTCCCGGGAGGATCTTTTGCAACACCCACAGGCGTTTACACCAACTGCTCCTTCCAGTTGGCGTGGAACCAGCTATTGCTGAGAACGCCTGTAGTATCCTTCACACCGAAATGACGGAAGCATTCCCAATTCTTATTTCCGTTGCGCCTGACGATGCCGGCAAGCGCCTCGACCAGTTCCTGGTGGCGCACCTCGACGTGAGCCGGGCGCGGGTCCAGCAGCTTATCTCAGAAGAAAAGGTTCTGGTGAATGATGCACCCGCCAAGGCTTCGCTGAAACTGCGAGGCGGCGAACGCATCAGCGTACTCGGCTCGGCGACGCGGCCTCCTTTGCGCGCCATTGCCGAGGAGATCCCTCTGGACGTCGTCTACGAAGACGAGGATCTGGCCATCATCAACAAGGCCGCCGGAATGATGGTGCATGCCGGCGCGGGCGCCACGGAAGACCAGCGCAATCGCGGCACCCTGGTGAACGCGCTGCTGCACCATTTCGCGAGCCTATCGGCTGTGGGCGGGGAGATGCGGCCGGGCATCGTGCACCGGCTGGACAAAGAGACCAGCGGGCTGATCGTGGTGGCAAAGAACGATGAAGCGCATCGCAAGCTGGCGGCGCAGTTTGCCCGGCGCGAAGTGAAGAAGACTTACATTGCGCTGGTGCACGGGTGGCTGAAGAAGGATCGTGGGACGATCACAGCCAGCATCAGCCGCGACCGGGTGCGGCGCATACGCATGACCACGCGGGGAACGGGCGGGCGCGACGCCATCTCGCACTACAGCGTGGTCCGGCGGCTGGATACGGCCTTTGGCAAGTTCACCCTGGTCGAAGTGAAGATTGATACTGGCCGGACCCATCAGATTCGCGTCCACATGGCGTCGCTGGGGCATGCCGTGGTGGGCGATGCGCTCTATGGGGCGCCGCGCGAGATGCGAAAGACCCCACTTCTCGCAAAAAACGCGAGAAGTGGGGCACCCGGCGAGCCCGGTGCGATTTCGCTGTCGCGAAATTTTCTGCATGCGGCGCAGTTGGAACTGACGCATCCGAGAACGGGGGAACGGATCGCGCTTACGAGCCCTCTTCCGGCAGAACTGCAGGCATTCCTGGCGGCGGTAGAGAGAGACGTTGCCAGCAACGTCTCCCCGAAGGGCGGTTAAGGAAGGCCTGTTCCGGGCTGGGGTCCTGCAGCGCGTGCGGATATAATGTCGAATCAGATGGAAACTTTGGGGACGAAATTGATTACGAGTTCCGGACTGGTTCTGCTAGTACTCTTGGCGGGGAGTGCGACGGCACAGTCGGCGGCTCCAACTTCGGCCGCTCCAACATCCGCTGCTCCGGCTTCCACGACCGTGGCCGCTCCGCGGCAGACACAGTCTTCGACAACTCCGCCGGCCGGCGGCACACCCGCCGGGCAGGAGCAAAAACCTGCCGATCCAAACGCTCCCAGCGACGACCCGGTCCTGACCATCCGGGTGCCCACCAACGAAGTGAACGTCGTCTTCACGGTGACCGACAAGCATGGACGGCGCATCACCGACATGAAGCAGGGCGACTTCCGTGTCGCCGACGACAACAAGCCGCCGCAGGAAATCCGCAGCTTCCACGCCGAGACCAACCTCCCTCTCCAGGTTGGCCTGCTGATCGATGCCAGCAATTCCGTGCGCGACCGGTTCAAATTCGAACAGGAATCCGCCATCGAATTTCTGAACCAGACCATCCATCCGCACAAAGATCAGGCGTTTGTGGTTGGTTTTGACGTGACGCCTGAGATCACGCAGGATTTCACCGACAACACCGAATTGCTGGCGCATGGAGTACACGAGCTGCGTCCCGGCGGCGGCACGGCGCTCTACGACGCCCTTTATTATGCCTGCCGCGAAAGGTTACTGAAAGGCCCTAAGTCGACCACCGTGCGGCGCGCCATCATTTTGCTCAGCGACGGCGATGACAACCAGAGCCATGTCACCCGCGAGGAAGCGATCGAGATGGCGCAGCGTGCCGAGGCCATCGTCTACACCATCAGCACCAACGTGAGCGGGACCAAAGCCGCCGGTGACAAGGTGCTCGAGCGCATTGCCGATGCCACTGGCGGACGCCCATTCTTCCCGTTCCAGATTCGCGATGTGGCCAACGCGTTTGCCGAAATCCAGGACGAACTCCGCAGCCAGTACGCCATTGCCTACAAGCCGGCGGACTTCAAGGCCGACGGGCACTACCGGACCATTGAAATCGAGGCCAACGACCGCAAGAATTTCCGGGTGCGGGCGCGCCGCGGATACTACGCTCCGGCGCAGTAAGCGAAAGGCATCAACCACGGAGGGCACGAAGGTTTACGAAGGAAAACCCTTGGTACTTGCTGCCTTCGTGGAACTTCGTGTCCTTCGTGGTTAACGGTTTTTGCCGACCGGAGCGGCGACTTGGATTATGCCAGGATATTCAGGAACACCGCTTCCGAAAAAGTTGGGTATCAAAGCCGGATTCCGCGTGTGCCTGGTAGATGCGCCGCCCGAGGTGCGCGCGGAGTTGAGCGCCGAGTTTGCCGGCTGCGAAATCGTGCGTGACGGGAAGACTCCGCTCGACTTCGCGATGGTGTTCACAAAATCGAAGACGACGCTGACCAGGGAATTCAAGCGGATCAGCCAGCTGCTTGCACCCGCCGGAATGTTGTGGGTGAGCTGGCCCAAGAAAAGTTCCGGTATGACCACGGATCTGGATGAGAACATAGTCCGCGAGATTGGACTGGCCGCGGGACTGGTGGACGTTAAAGTATGTGCGGTGACCGAAGTCTGGTCGGGATTGAAATTTGTGCGGCGTGTGAAGGACCGCTGAAGAGCGGTCCCCGCGCAGGGGAAGACAACTATGGTGCGAGTGGGGTTGATTGGATTTGGTCTGGCGGGGCAGGCGTTTCATGCGCCCGTCATTCGGGGCGTCCAGGGGATGGAACTGGCCTGCATTCTCGAGCGGCATGGGTCGAACGCAAAACGGAAATATCCGGAAGTTCGCGTGGCGCGCACGCTCGACGAGATGCTTTCCGACAAGACCATCGCCTTGTGCGTGGTGGCCACGCCGAACGATTCGCACTACTCCTATACCAAAGCCTGCCTCGAAGCGGGGCGCGACGTAGTCGTGGACAAACCATTCACGCCGACGATGGCGGAGGCGGAACAACTGGTGCGTCTCGCCGCCGATCGCGGCCGCCTGCTCACCGTGTATCAAGACCGCCGGTGGGACGGAGAGTTTCATACCGTGAAGCAACTCGTGAAATCGGGCGCTCTGGGCGCGGTTGCCGAGTACGAAGCTCGCTTTGACCGGTTTCGCCTGGATTCCAAGGCCAACGCCTGGCGGGAGCGCCCAGACCATCCCGCGGCCGGTGTTCTCTGGGACCTGGGACCGCACTTGATCGATCAGGCGCTGGTCTTGTTTGGCACACCCGAGACGATTTGGGCCTCCGCCTTCTGCCAGCGCCAAACCTCGCAGGTCGACGACTCCTTCGACGTGCACATGGAGTATCCCCATCTGCGGGCGACGTTGCGGGCACGGATTGTCGCGTACGCCCCTGGGCCTCACCTGCTGATTCACGGGACCGAAGGTTCTTTCATGAAGTACGGGATGGATCCACAAGAGGAGATCCTCCGCAGCGCGAACTGTCCCGACGGGCCGGATTGGGGAGCGGATTGGGGCGTGGAACCGGAGGAACGCTGGGGGACTCTGAGCCGCGTGAATGGCGAAACTCGCAAAGTGAAGACCGACCGCGGGGACTATCGCGGGTTCTACGCCAACGTGAGAGATGCGATCGAAAAAGGATCTCCGTTGGATGTGACCCCGGAGCAGGCGCTGCGCACGATGCGCGGAGTCTTGCTGGCCCACAAGAGCAGCCGGGAAGGCCGGAGAGTCCAGTGGACGGAAGCCCCGGAGTGAGAAGTACACTTTCAGGCTGTTGCGTTTCAACCAGCTTCCTTCCTATGGGAGTCATCCTGACCGGAGCCGTTTTTCAGGCGAAGGGAAGGATCTCGCGCGCAGACCGGCACCGCACCCCGGGAACTCCACGCGAGATCCCTCGCCCGGCTGAACTGCGCCGGGTTCGGGATGACGCCTTCAAGAAGAGCCCAGAGATCCACACTGAACTTCTATTCATTTTGACAATCTCTTGACAACTGGGCACGGCAGGCATGGAAGACTCCTCGCTGTCGGATTATTAATCATCCAGGAGTTCGCAATGAAAGCGTGCACCAGCCTTCCCACCGTCGTTTGCATTCTGTTTCTGACCGCGGCGTCCTCCCTGTGCGCGGCTCAAGCCTCTTACACCATCGCCGACCTGGGCACGCTCAACAGCAATGGTTACAGCGTGGCGCGCGCCGTCAACGCAACCGCGGAGGTTACCGGCGCGGCCGGCACCAGCAACAGCAATCTCAGCGACGTGTTCTTCTATAGCAACGGCGCGATGACCAGCCTCGGCACCTTGGGCGGGACTTCCGGCATCGGCAACGGGATTAACGCTTCCGGCCAGGTGGCTGGGTATTCTCAGAACTCGAGCCAAACTTACCGCGCATTTCTATCGAGCGGGAGTACGTTAACCGACATCGGCGACCTGGGCGGCGGCTCCGCCGTCGCGTATGCGCTCAACGACTTTGGCGTGGTGGTTGGGTCGGCCGTCACCGCAAAGGGCGAGAACCATCCTTTCCTGTACCGCAACGGCCGCATGATCGACCTGGGAACACTGGGATCGAGCGGCAACGACTGGTGGAACAGCGCGCAGGGCATCAACAACTCCGGGGTCGTGACGGGAACATCCTACGACGCGCAGGGCAATTTCTTCGGCTTTGTGTGGAAGAGCGGGAAGATGACGAAAATGGGAACCCTGGGCGGCCTGTGGAGCCAAGGTTATGCCATCAACAACAAAAACCAGGTCACCGGCTTAGCCTACACGAAGAATGGCTCAGGTCATGCGTTCATCGCGAACTGTGGAAACTGCCCGTTGAAAGATCTGGGCACATTCACAGGCAGCACCAGCACCGTCTGGGGCTTCGGGATCAACGACTCGGGAGTCGTGGTCGGCCAGTCCACGTTTGCCGGGACTTATCATGCCTTCGTCTACAGCGGCGGGAAGATTAAAGATCTCAACAGCATGATCCCTGCCGGGTCAGGCTGGGTGCTGACCGAGGCTGACAGCATCAATGCCGCCGGCCAGATCGTGGGTATGGGCACTCACAACGGGCAGGAACATGCGTATCTGCTGACCCCGCAGTAGCGCCGCCGTCTCGGCGGCTCCGCGGGCGAGACGCCCGCGGGACAGCCGGCCAGGGGCCGGCGCTACGAAGGGCTCGCCACACCGTTAGCTTCTCATTACCTTCTGGAACGCGGCCTGGAAGCGTTCCATCTCTTCCTGGGTGCCGACGGTGATGCGAACATACGTGGGCATCACCGGCCAGACGCGGCCAATCAGAACGTTTTCCTTCCCCATGGCGTCTCTCACTTCCTTCCCCGGCCGCTTGGTGTCGAGCAGGAAACAGTTCGACTCGGAAGGAATGTAGGCGTACCCGTTGCGGTCCAGCCACTGGAACGTCTGCTGCCGGATGCCGGTATTGATGCGGCGGCGTTCCGGCACCAGTGCCGTGTCTTTCAAACTGGCGGTTGCCGCGACCACGGCGGTAACGGGCATAAAATTCTGTCCGCCGCGCGCCACGACTTTTTCAAGCAGGTCGGGGCGCGCCACGACGAAACCGCAGCGCAGGCCGGCCATTCCGTAGACCTTCGAGAATGTCCGCAGCACGACGACATCCTTGCCCGCCTTGACCAGATCGAACGCGGATGGCGCTTCGCTGAAGTGGATATAGGCCTCGTCAACTAGGATGATCGAGTCCTTGGGCTTGTTGGCGGCGAGATACTCGATGTCCGAGTGCGGAGTGAGCGTGCCGGTGGGGTTGTTCGGATTGCAAATGTAGAAGACCCCGGCGTCAGGAGCAGCCGCCAGCATGGCCTTGACGTCATGGGCATAGGTTTTCGTCAGCGGAACCTTGACCACGCGCGCTCCCGCAATCGACGACATCATCATGCCCGTCTCAAATCCGGGGTCTGCAGTGACGTAACTCTTCTGCGGCGAAGTGAAGGCCAGCACGCTGAGACTCAGCGGCGGAGTTGAGCCGGCTGTGCAGTAGATGGAGTCGGGCTTGAGGCCTTCGATCTGCGCAAAAGTGTTGACCAGTTCGTCGGCGAGATTGTCGGAGTAGCGCCCGCCCTGCGGGATGATGGCGGAAATCGCATCGCGCGCCGCTGGGCAGGGACCGAGCGGATTCTCGTTCGAATCGATCACTACTGCGTCCTTCGCGTGTGGCCGGTGCCGGGCGGCAGCGGCCAGCATGGGTTCCGACATGACGTGGAAGGCAGCCGCTGCGGACGCAGCCGCCGACAGGTGCAGGAACGAACGCCGGGAGAAACGGGGCATGGAAACCTCCGCAGGGAAGTGTATCAACGATGGGCAGTAGTGAACCAAGAGATCTTAACCACAGAGGACACAGGGAACACAGAGGAATGAGAAGCCTCTGTGTGACTCTGTGCCCTCTGTGGTTCAGTCCTGCTCTGGCGATCTACTCTTGTCTATGGCTGGCGTAATACCCCGCCCGTGCCTGGATCTTGTAGTTCTGCTTGTTCTTGATCTCGAGCTTGCGGTAGCTGCCGTCGAGATTCATATTCGTCGGGGTATAGCCGATGTTGTACTGGCTGCGCAACTCGGCCGCGATCTGGTCGAAGGCTTCCCGGAGTTTGTCGAACTTGTTGCCTACGTTGATCACCCGGCCGCCCGTCTGCTCCGTAAGTTTGCGCATGTCGCCTTCGCCGTAGTAACCAAATCCGCCATAGAACCCTCGATCCGCGCAGAGCAGGACATAGACAATGGAGTCCGCTTTCTGCGCCGCTTCAATCGCATCCTGTATTTTCAGCCGGCTGCCTTCATCCTGACCATCGGTGAGCAGGATCATGGCCTTGCGCCCGACTTCCTTGGCCAGCATGTCGTGGGCAGAGAGATACACAGCATCGTAGAGCAGAGTTCCCGGGGAATTATGCTGCGGCACGGGACCGCCGCCCATGCCGGGGATTCCCCCGCTGGTATAGTCCACGTTGACCTTCGCTTTATTCAGAGCAGTCTGCAGGCGGTGGACGTCGCGCGTAAAGTCCTGCAGCAAGTCGACCGTGATGTCAAAGCTGATCACGAAGGCTTCGTCTTTGTCGGTCAAAATCTGCTTCAAGAAAGCTCCGCCTACCTCTTTCTCCATGTCGATGACATTGCGCTGGCTGCCGCTGGCGTCGATCATGATCCCGAGCGTGAGCGGCAGGTTCGTCTCGGCGGTGAAATACTTGACGGTCTGCGGCGTGCCGTCTTCACGGATTTCAAAATCGTCTTTGGTGAGGTTCGGGATAAGCGCCCCGTGCTTGTCTTTGACGTTGAAGAAAAGCTGCACCACATTGACGTTCACCTTCAGGGTCTCGGTGGGCTGCTGAGAATCGTCGGATTTCTGGTCCGGGGGGGCAGGCTGCTGGCTCGACGCCGTTTTCTGAGCAGGCGATTGCTGGGTAGACGACCGCTGGCCAGCCGGCTGCTGGGCAACGGTGAATGGGGCTGCGAAGCACAACGCAGCCAGGGCCACTACGACCAGGGTTCGGCGCTGGGAAACAAGAAGCTTAGGCATCCGGGACTCACCGTTCTTCGTTAGTGTTAGTCTAATCCTGTAGCTTTAGATGCACCAAATAGGGCCTATTGGGCATCTTACAGGCAGAAAGTGGTTTTTATTGGCGGGACGAGGAAAGCAATGGCGCGGGTGAACGGAACTAAGACATGGCGGAGCCCCCTGGGCACCCTGATGGCTTTGGCGATGGCATTAGCCCTGGCAAGCCCCGCGCTACAAGCGCAGTCCGGCGGGAGCCAGACTCAGTCCCAGCCGCCCGCCAACTCCCAACCGGCGCAGGATATCCCCGACGCCCCCTCGACCGTGCAGCCGCCGCCTCCCAAGCCTGCCCTTCCCGCCGCGCTGCCGCCGGGAGCGGGCAAAAGCGCAGAACCGATTCCCTTCCCGGGCGACTCCCCGCAGCAATCGGACCAGAATAAGCAAAACCAGGATAAGCAAGTCGAAGAGAAGCAAGACCAGGACAAGCCGGCACCGCCTCCCATGACCCCGGTCGAGACGGTACCCGCCGGCAGCACTCCGAGAAATCAGATCAACCCCAAGGAAGATCTCTACACGATCATTAAGCCGGTCAACTTCGTGATGATTCCCGTTATGGTGAAAGACTCCACGGGGCGCCGCGTCGATGGTTTGCTTCCCAAGGACTTTACCGTCAAAGAAAACGGCAAGCCGCAGACCCTGACCTACTTCACCAGCGATCCTTTTGAGCTCTCGGTAGCGGTCGTGCTCGACCTAGGCATGGCGGACGTCGCCGTTCAGAAGGTGAATCAGACCTACTCTGCCCTCGTCGGCGCCTTCAGCCCCTACGATGAGGTTGCCCTCTATACCTACAGCAGCACAGTCAGCCAGGTCACTGACTTCACGGGAAAGCCCGAAAGGCTCACTGCTGCACTGAACGAAATGAAACTGGTGCGCGGGCACAACAATGGCCCGCCGGTGCTGGGCGGACCGCTCGGGCCTGGGGGACCGACGGTAAATGGAGCCCCGGTCGGGGGCCCGATCATCCAGCCGGTCAATACTCCGCCCAAAGAGGCGCACGTTTTGAATGACGCCATCCTGCGCGCGGCCCTGGATCTAAGCAAGCGAGAAAAAACCCGCCGGAAAGTGATCTTCGTCATCAGTGATGACCGGGAAATGGGCAGCAAAGCCAGTTACAGCGGCGTGCTGCGCCTGCTTCAGACCCGCGACATCCAGGTGCGAGCCGTCGTGCTCGACAGCGGGGCGTTACCCGTCTTCCGCCAGCTCGAAAAATTCCATCTGCCAGGCCAGGGCCGCAGCAACAACCTTGCGAATTGGTCCTACAGGACGTGCGGTGAGAGGGATCTCGCTAGGCT
The DNA here is from genome assembly GCA_017883425.1 of Candidatus Sulfotelmatobacter sp. Lineage (GTDB taxonomy): Bacteria > Acidobacteriota > Terriglobia > Terriglobales > Acidobacteriaceae > Sulfotelmatobacter. The sequence continues at coordinate 9,972 of JADGNP010000036.1, forward strand.
CTCGCGCAATGCGATCGAAGAAGCGTATGCGACAATCACCTCCGAGGCACGGAATCAATACACGCTGGGATATACCCCCAAGCCCACAACCGGCAGCTCGGCAGAGCGCGGCATCGAAGTCGTGGTGCACAAGAAAGGGCTGAAAGTCGCCGCCAAGGAAAAGTATTATGCCGTCTCGTCGGCCCGTTAACCCTCTTGGGCCGTCCGTAGAATTTGCCAAGTGGGGCTCCCCCGGCGGCGGGGGGTCACCTGAGTAACCTGTGTTCGGTACGTCCCGTATGATATAAAGACCGCGAGCCTTCATAAGGACATTGGTGTGCGCGGCAACCCTCAAGGGTATGCCCGCATTTGAGGAAAGCCTTGAGTTTCATCAACTTCGCAGCCCGTGAAATCAATTGCAAGATCGTCTACTACGGCGCCGGACTCGGCGGCAAGACCACGAACCTACAGGTGATTTACCAGAAAACTGCGGACCAGCAGAAGGGCAAGATGATCTCGCTGGCCACCGAAACCGAGCGTACTTTGTTCTTCGATTTTCTGCCGCTCGACCTCGGCTCGGTGCGCGGCTTCAAGACCCGCATCCATCTCTACACCGTGCCCGGCCAGGTCTTTTACGATGCCAGCCGCAAGCTGATTCTGCGCGGCGTGGACGGCATCGTATTCGTCGCCGACTCCCAGGAGCAGCGCCAGGACGCCAACGTCGAGGCGCTCGATAACCTGATGTCCAATCTGAAAGAGCACGGCTACGACTTCAACAAGATTCCCTACGTGCTGCAGTTGAACAAGCGCGACCTGCCCAACATCCTTCCCGTCGATCTGCTCGCCACCGAACTGCGCAAGAAAAATGAACCCATTGTCGAGGCGGTCGCCTTCCAGGGCGTCGGCGTCTTCGAAACCCTGAAAGAAATCGCCAGGCAGGTGCTGACGGAATTGAAGGCGGGCGGGTAGAGGAACAGTTGTCAGTTGTCAGTTTCCAGTCGTATCGCGGGTGCCCCATTTCTCGCGTTCTTTGCGAGAAGTGGGGCTTTTCTGCATTTAGGAACCAGCAGTGGACATGAAATCACCCTTGTGTCAGGCAGACTGAATCGAAAGGCGAGCCCTAGCCTTTCAGCAGCTCCGGGTGGGCCTTTTGGAGCCACGCTGTGGCGTTTTCCTTCAGTTCGGTGGCGAGCTTTACCATTGCTTCCAGCTCTTGGTCGGATACGGCTCCGGCCACATCGTAGCTCGATTTGTTCCTCTTGTTGTTGAAGGTCTTGAGCCTCTGGATCAGCTGAGGGTTAACCTTTACTGTGAGTTCCAGGGACTCAATTGTCTTAACGTGATGACCTGCTTGCGTTGCAGCGCGGTGACCGGAGGCGCGGAGCGCAGTCGTAGCCAGGGTGAGGGCCGCTCCGAAAGCGGCAATGAATCGAAGGTCGGACGATACCGCCTCGACTCTGGAATCGGCGAGGCTTCGATCCACGATGCCGAGAAGGTCCTTGATTTCACTGGGACTTGTGGCTTCCCGCCTTAGCCAGCCGTACTCGACCCACTTTTCTAAGCTCATCTTCGTCTCCCTGCAAAAACACCTTCTTGCCCTTCAGCACGGCGTCCAAAAAGTGATTCCCGTTCGCAAGTTTCGACTTGAACTCGGCAAGGGAATATACGGTTGGGTTAATGGAACGGCCAATCGCTTTCTCGACCTTGGAGAGACGCGAAAGCACATCGTCGAGTCCGGCGTCTCCAACCACCATTACATCAATATCGCTCTGCGCCGTTTCTTCTCCGCGTGCCACTGACCCATATACAAATGCCACAACGATTCGTCTCGAGAGAACCTCCAGCGCAGAACGGAGAACGTTGAAGACACCCACCGTCTTATTCACAAGGGCTCGCATCTCCAGGAATACGGGGGCGTCCCGATTGGCCTGATAAAAGACCTGATTCCCCACCGGGTTCCGAACTATAAGTCCAACCTTAGAGAGGTTCTCGAGTTCACGTTGAACTGCGCCAACGCTGGCAACGACTTCGCGCGCAATTTGGCGGGTATAGAAGGACCGTTCGGCATGGCCATACAGCAGCGCGAGCACGGCGCTACGCGTGCGGCCGAACAGAACCCTCGCCAAACCATTATCAGGTGTACTCATTACGAGAACAATTGTACTCACTATGAGAACACTTTTCAAGGCGTCTCTTGAAATCTTCCGCCCCCCTTCTTTGCTGTGTCGGAGTCGAAAAACTGGATCCTATCCCCGTCAGCATGAGCTGGCTTCCCCGCACCCGGGTCATAGATCGGCTCCCCAGTGCTGACGAACGCACTAGTAATTCGTCTAGAATAGCAGCCGCACGAACCGGAAGATTCTTCCAGGATTCTTCGAAAGAGGCATTATGCGGCGATTGAGATCTTCGTTCTTAGTCTTGCTGTTTTCTTCATGTCTGATATCGCAACTCTTGTTTTCACAAGCCTCTTCCCTGCGCGGCATCGACCTCAGCGATCTCGACCGCAAAGCCGAGCCCTGCTCTGACTTCTTCCAGTTTGCCAACGGCACATGGCGGAGCAACAATCCGATTCCCGCTTCCATGACCCGCTGGAGCAAACGCTGGCAGGCGGGCGAATCCTCCAAAGACAAGTTGAAGGAGATTCTCGAAGTCGCTGCTCTGGAAAAGGCGGCGAAGGGCAGCACCGAGCAGATCATTGGCGACTACTACGGCGCCTGCATGGACGAAGCCCGCGTGAACGCCCGCGGCATGGATCCGATCAAGCCGTGGTTCGCCAGAATCGACGCGGCCCACGACATAACCTCACTCCAGCAGGTAATGGCCGAGATGCACGAAATCCTCGTACAGGTTCCCTTCGGCTTCGGCGGCCAGCAGGATCCGCATAAGCCGTCGTGGGTGCTGGCCGATCTTGGCGCCAGCGGCCTCGGCCTGCCCGATCGCGACTACTACCTGAAACCCGAGGCCCGTTTCAAGGAAGCCCGCGAGAAGTACGTGGAGCACGTCACCGCCATGTTCAAGCTCGCCGGATGGGATCAGAAATCCGCCGCGGCCGCATCGCAAACGATCATGGCGATGGAAACGAAACTCGCCGAGGCTTCCCTCGACAACGTCGCGCTCCGCGATCCGGCAGCCACCGATCACAACACCACGTTTGCCCAACTGCAGGCCATGGCTCCCCACGTCGACTGGGCCAGCTATTTCAAACACAAGCAGATCCCAACCGGCATCGACATGAATGTCGACCAGCCCAAGTTCATGCAGGAAGTCGACCGGCAGATGCAACAGACGCCGCTGCCCGATTGGAAAGTGTATTTGAAGTGGCAACTGCTGGATTCCGTCGCCAATTCCCTTTCGGCCCCATTCGTGGAAGAGAATTTCGCCTTCAACGGAAAATATCTTGCCGGAACTACCGAAATGAAACCGCGCTGGAAGCGCTGCGTCGAGTCCACCGATCAGTATTTGGGCGAGGGACTTGGACAAAAATACGTTGAGAAATATTTCCCGCCCGAGGCCAAGGCCCGCATGCAGGAGATGGTGCGCAATCTGCTCGCGGCCATGCGCGACGATATTCTCAGCCGCCCGTGGATGAGTGACGATACCAAAGAAAAAGCGATGGCCAAGATCGCCACCTTCAATCCCAAGATCGGATATCCCGACAAGTGGAAAGACTACAGCCACGTCGCGGTTCGCCGCGATGCGTTCTTTGAAGACATGATCGCCGGAAGAAAATTCGTGGAGGAAGACGACCGGACCACGATCGGCAAGACCGTCGACCGCAGCCGCTGGGGCATGACGCCGCCCACCTCGGACGCATACTACAACCCGCTGCTGAACGAAATCGTCTTCCCGGCCGGAATCCTGCAGCCTCCTGCCTTCGACATGAAAGCCGTGGACGCCGTGAACTACGGCGCCATTGGCGTCGTCATCGGCCACGAAATTTCGCACGGCTTCGACGACGAAGGAGCGCAGTACGACTACCTCGGCCGCCTCCGCAACTGGTGGACCGAATCCGACCTGAAAGATTTTCAGGGGCGCGCCGCCTGCGTTGCCGACCAGTTCGATCACTACTACATCGAGAAAGACATCCATCACAACGGCAAGCTGGTGCTTGGCGAAAGCATCGGCGACCTGGGCGGAGCCAAAATCGCTTACCTCGCCTATCAGAAATCACTCGAGGGCAAGCCGCGCCCGGCCGACCTCGACGGCTTCACGCCCGAGCAGCAGTTCTTCATCGCCTGGGGACAGTTCCGCGGCGACGAAATCCGCCCCGAAGCCCAGCGCCTCATGGTGCAGAGCGATCCCCATCCCATCGCGAAGTACCGGGTCATCGGCCCGCTATCAAATCTGCCGGAATTTCAGAAGGCCTGGAGTTGCAAAGCCGACGCGCCGATGGTCCGCCCGGAAGGCAAGCGATGCGACGTGTGGTAATCCGGTGGCGGTGAGAGTATAGCGCCAGCCTTAGCCTTCACCCGCTCATGCGGTAGTAGGCCAGGGCGGCCTGTGCTCCCACCCAACGGAAAGGTTCGTTGGGAACGTAAAGAAAACGATGGTTCACAAACGGCAGATCGTTCCACTGCTGTTCGCGGCCTGCTTCGAAGTCTGCGATGATGCGCCCGAACAAAGACGTGAGATTGACTCCGTGTCCGCAATAACCGATCCCGTAGTAGATGTTGTCGCGCCAGCGCCCAACTGAACTGGAAAAATCCAGACTGCAATCAACGGCCCCGCTCCATGTAGTTTCGAACTCCAGGCTGGCGGTGCTGGGAAAGATCCGCGCCAACTCGCTGCGCAGGTTGCGAAACGCCTGCCCGGCGTCCAGACGCTGCTGCAATCCGTCGTTGAAGGAATAATTCGCCTTTCCGCCGCCGATGTGAATCCGGTTGTCGCGGGTTAGCCCTAGGTAGGTCACGATCGTCCGGCTGTCTGAAAAAGGAAGCCGGCTGCGCCATCCCACCTCGGCGATCTGCGCGTCGCTCAACGCCGGCGTGATGCCGACGTAGTTGAAGATGGGCACGATCCCGTTGCGGAAGAATCCGAGTCTTGAAGTGTACGCATTACTCGCCAGCACCAGCGACTTGGCGGTCACCGTGTGGCCAGCGGCGGTGTGAAGGCGAATCGTATTCCCTTCCTCAACTCGGGCGACCGCCGTGTTTTCGTAGATTTCCGCGCCGGCTTTCTGGGCTGCAGCCTTGAAGACCTGTACCAGCTTCATCGGATGCACTTGCCCGCATTGCCGATCAAGAAAGGCGCCCTCATACAGCCGGGTGCCAAGCGCTTCGTAGGTCCGCTGCTTGTCCCACACTTCGACGTCCATCCCTAGTTTGCGGGCCTTCTCCACGTAGGCTTTGCCTGCTTCCAGATCCGCCTTCGTGTTGAACACCTCCAAAGCGCCATTGGTTTCGAGTTCGCAATCGATGCCACTAGCCGTGCTTAGGGCATGCAACTGGCGGATATTCTCCACCGTCAGATCGTAGATTCTCTTGTCTATCGCGGGATCGGCACTGAACTGCATGAAACGATCCGCGGTCATCGTGAGGACCATGGCGCCATTGCGCCCCGAAGCTCCATTGCCGCAGCCGCGCGCCTCAAGAACCACAACCTTCTTCGCGGGCTGGTTTTGGCGGATGTAATACGCGGATGAGAGTCCCGTGAAACCTCCGCCAATGATGGCTACGTCGGCCTCCAAATCCTGTCTGAGCGGAGGATTCGCAGCGGCCTGGCTCTTCGCCCAGTAGCTCTGGTTCGGCTCAAACACCATTTTTTCCGGCCAGATGCCCGGCGCAAGCGAGTTCACTCCCGCTGCACCTGCCGCCACCGCGGCGCTCGCGGCGGCGGTCGTCTTGAGGAACTTACGGCGGCTGCTCAGCTTGTTCATGATCGACTTGCGTTCCGAACGTAAGGTCTGTCGCAGGAAGCAGGAGAGACTCTTCGTCTGAGTTGCTTCTAATTCACCGGGCGGGCCCAGTCAACAGCATAGGCGGATGCCCCGCCGCCGAGTACCGCAACTCCCGCGACTCCGAATCAACAGGATGCTGAATCATTCGGCAAACTCACGCGAAATGCCATGTTCGCAATCCTCGCCATTACCAACGTAAGCGCATCCCGCCGTTTTCTGCTGCCCCGCCTTTCTCCATTCGCTAGCCTGACCACAGGGAGGTGTGTACTCGCCCGCCCTGCGGACTCTACCGGTGACGCTTTCCATCCTGATCCATCGCTCGTCGGACCCTGCCGGACTGCTGATCCTCTGCGTGATCGGCTTCTGCGCCGGCATCGGCCTCTTCTTCTACGGATTCCGCCTGCTGCAGCGCCGCCGCCTGATTCTCGACACCCCGTTCTCGAAGATTCGCAGCGCCTCCATGGGAATGGTCGAAGTCAGCGGCCTCGCCGTCGGTCCTTACACCATGATCGCGCCTATCACGGCGCGGAGCTGCTACTACTACCGCACACTGGTCTGGGAATGGAAACAGAGCGGCAAGAATAAAGCGTGGGTCAAGGTCGCCGGCGAGTGCATGCACCTGCCCTTCTTCGTCGACGACAACACCGGACGTGTACTGGTCGACCCGCGCGGCGCCGACCTCGACCTGCACCGCGATTTCGAACAGGAATTCTGCGATTCTTTCTTCACCACCAAAGATCCGGCGCCAGACACCGTGCGCAGCTTTCTGGCGCGTCACGGCATTGTCACCAACAACAAAATCAAGGTGGAAGAGTACTGCATCAAGCCCAAGAACTCGCTGTTCATCCTGGGCAGCCTGGGCGACAATCCGGGCCTTGAGGTTAGCCCGCAGCCGGTCCGCGACACGGAAGCGATCAACTCCATTTCAACCCATGGATTCTCTCTGTCGCTCAGTTCGCTTTCGTTTTCCACGGGCAGCGGCGACGGAGACTTCCTCCTCGGCTCACTCGCCCAGCGGCTTCCGCTGCAATCCGACGCTCGCCATGAAGTGATTCGCCTTTCTCCAGAATCCGGACCCACAAAGGCTTCGGACATGACTCAGCAACAAAGGATCGCCGCCGCCCTGCTGAAGGCGGGGATTTCGAGCCCCGCGGCCTGGGCCGCAGCCGGAATGCCTGCCCCTGGCGGAGTGCAGGTCCTCGCCAACCCGGCCGCGGCTGCGCCCAGCGGAAACGGCAACGACTCCCACGGGGATGCCAGTTCCTCAGCGCAAGCGAACGCTTTCGATCCACATCCGCCGGTGGTGCTGATGAAAGGTACCAACAACAAAACTTTCCTGATCTCCTGGCGCAGCCAGCAGGAAGTCGCCCGCTCCCTGGGCTGGAAATGCGCGCTGATGATCTGGGGCGGCCCTGCGCTCGCCCTCATCAGCCTCTACTTCTTCCTGGGCATTAAGAGTCTGATCTAATCCGTGTGGCTCGGACCTGCCCCTGAGCGCAGTGGAAGGCTCCCCGCCCGCGTTGCGGCATTCGCCCTAGACAGTCTACGGAAATCAGTTCGCGGAAGAAGAATTTGCGGAAAAACAGTTTGCTGGGAAAGACTCGCTTTTGGGGGGCGCAGCGCTTTCAGCGCTGCGACAAAGCCTTTCTTTTCTGTGAGGGCTTTAGCCCCTGAGGTACCTAGACCGAGTTTCCCAACAACTCGTAAGGTTCTCTCGGCGCACCACGCTTCTAACCTTATCCGCCCCACTCCCACGCAGCCCGCCTCCGCGCCTCTAGTACAATCAACCCGTGAGCGACGCCGTCCGCATCGGAATCCTGGGCGACTTTAATGCCGATTTCCGCTCGCACCACGCCACCAACGACGCTCTGCAGCACGCCGCCCACAAACTCAACACGCAGGTCGAATCCGAGTGGCTGCCCACGCCGTCGCTCACCACCGCCGGGGCTGAAAAGACGCTTGAGAGTTTCGACGGCCTGTGGGCCGCGCCCGGCAGTCCCTACAAGAGTTTCGACGGCATGCTCAAAGGCATCGAGTTTGCCCGCCGCCGCGATTGGCCCTTCCTCGGCACCTGTGGCGGATTCCAGTACGCCTTCATCGAATTCGCCCGCAACGTCCTCAACATCAAAGACGCCGACAGCGCCGAGAACAATTCCGGCTCGAAGAACATCATCATTTATCCCGTGGCTTGCGCCGTCCCCAACCGCAAGGGCGACGCCCCCAAACTATCCGGCGCGGTCCCGGAGATTCGCCTGCGCCCCGGCTCGTACCTGCAATCCTTTTACGGCAAAGACCAGGAGACCGCGACCGAAGAGTTCTTCTGCAACTTCGAAATCAATCCCGACTTTGAATGGGCCGCCATGGAAGCGGGTTTCCCCGTAGTCGCGCGCGGCGCCCAGGGTGAGATCCGCGCCATCGAATCGCCCACCCACCGGTTTTTCCTGGCCACGCTCTTCCAACCCCAACTGGCGTCCACGGAAAAGAAGCCGCACCCCATCGTTCTGGCATTCGTGCAAGCCGCCGCCGACTGGGGCAAGAAGAAGCTCGACGACAGCGTCCTGGAATAGCTCATGTGGCGCGGGCGCCCCCGCCCGCGTCCTTCTCGCAGGGTATGTTGCGGGTGCCCCATCCTAGCCGCGCTTTTTGCGGCTAGGATGGGGAGTTCGAGAACCGTACACAAGCTGCCAAACCCGCGCTCCACCCAGTTACCAAAGTCCGTGCCCCAAGCCGGTTACCGCCCCCGCACCATGCGCATCTGGAGCCCCCGCCCGCCTCCCGCTAGACTCATCCGGATCGTTACCCGTTCTCAAAACCGCGTCCGCAGGAGCCACACGCATCCATGCACATGCAGTTGATGAACTCGTACCGCATCCCGTTCTCCACGCTGATCAGCTACATCCCGGTGATCGCCACCGTCGTGACCTGCCTGTTCAGCGTAATCCTGGCCCGCGCCACCCTGCGCTACGTTGAGGCCACCGACAAAGGCCTGGCCCTCGCTCGCGAAGAATTCGAGCGCGAGTGGTCGCCCGACCTGCACATCAAGATGGAACGCGTCTCCGCGACCGAGGCCAGACTCATCGTCACCAATCTGGCAAAAACCTCGGTCCTGCTGCAGCTGCTGCAATTGCGCAAGCTCTCGCACGCCACGCCCTTCGAGCGCTGCCGCCTGAACGATCCCCTGGTCGGCGGCCTGACCTGGACGCAGGAGATGGGTCGCCGCATTCTGGCCTGTACTGGACCGGAATTCGAAGGCCCCATCGCGGCGTCGATGACGTTCTATGCCGCCGGCCGTATGTTTCGCACCGACTGGTTCCGCTCGCAGATTCAGGTGCGCGACGGCCGCATCGTCAGCCTCGAGCCCAGCAACATGCCCGCCCGCCGCGTCCGCGTGCTCGAGCGCAAGGGCCCCGAACGCCGCCGCGAGTTCGTGCAAGACGTAACCGCCAGCGTCGCCCCCGAAAAAATAGACACCAAGCCAGATGAAAGCTTCTTCGTAACCGGAGCGTAACCCGAACTTTGATGCAACTGGGTGCCCCACCCTTGTCGCGCTTTTTGCGACAGGGTGGGGATTTTGACTCGTGGGATTGAAAGGAGATATCAGCGGGCACTTACCCCTTCACGCAAACTACCTGCCGCAACGTGTGCATCACCTCCACCAGATCCTTCTGCGCTTCCATTACGGCATCAATGGACTTGTAGGCCATCGGCGTCTCGTCGATAACGTCCGCATCCTTCCGGCATTCGACTCCCGCCGTGGCCTTCACGTGATCCTCCACGGTAAACCGACGCTTGGCCTCCGCGCGTGACATGGCCCGTCCCGCTCCATGGCTGCAACTCATGAAGCTCTCCGGATTCCCCTTCCCGCGCACGATGTACGACCGCGCCCCCATGCTCCCCGGGATAATCCCCATGTCGCCTTCCCGCGCACGCACTGCGCCCTTGCGGGTTACGAGGACGTTCTCGCCGTAGTGATGTTCCCAAGCCACATAGTTGTGA
>JADGNP010000340.1 GCA_017883425.1 Candidatus Sulfotelmatobacter sp.
GTGAGCGAGTTCACGAACCGGGGCTAGCGAATAGCCGCAGGCGTAAAAGGAGGCAGTTATGAAAAAGATCGCAAAGCAAGCAGTGGTGCTCGGTTGCTTCTTCGTGGTGGTTGTGGTGGTGAGCAGTGCGCAGACGGTTGGTTTGAGAGTGGACATCCCGTTCAACTTCAACGTGGCTGAGAAGGTTCTTCCCGCCGGTCACTACCTGATCCTGGCGCCGCAGGGTCAGACACTGAAGATCCTGGGGCCAAACGGAGCCTCCGCTCTCACGATGACCAACCCGGCCAGCGCTAGTCGGCCCGAGGGTCCCGGAGCGGTATCATTCAACTGTTACGGGCGTCGGTGCTTCCTGTCGCAGTTCTGGACGGCACGCACGGAGACGGGACAAGAGGTCGCCAAATGTCGCCTCGAAAAAGAGCTAGCCAACGAGAAGGAGCAACTGGCAGTGATCACTCTCCGGGCAACGTCCTATCAGCAGTGAAAGGGTTGCCAAGCCTGCCGAATATGGATCCGTCTCACTGAGTGCCCCACTCCTGGCGTCCCCTGCCAGACGTGGGGCGTTCCTTTCTAGCGGAACCAATCCGTCTGGTTTCCCTTGTTCCTAAGCCGCGAAGTTGTCTGTGCATAACGATAACTGACGTTAGATCGCCTCACACCTTCGGAATCCGATGGTCACCCGGCGAGTCGTCGGTAAGTAAGAAACTGACCATTGCCCCCGTGCGGCCAGCCCGACCCTGTTAAAATTAAAAAGCATGCTTCTTCCCTTCGTCCGTGAACTCTTCGCGGACGTAGAAATGCTTCCCGCCTTCACGCGTGTAGCCTCCCACCTACGGGAGGGCACGGGGCGCATTCGTGTCTCCGGACTCTCTGCCACGGCAAAAGCCTTGCTGCTCGTGCTTTTGCGGCGACACGCCGACCGCCCCCTGGTCGTGGTAGTCAATGACAACCGTGCCGTCGAGGATTTCGTCCCCGTGCTGCGCGGCTTCTGCGAACTCACCAGCGCCTGCGACCCCGAGGCCGTAGTCGCCCTGCCCGCCCGCGACGTGCTTCCGTTCCAGAATCTTTCTCCGCATCCCGAACTCCAGGAAGAGCGTGCCACTGCCCTGTGGAAGATCGCCACTGGCAAGGCATCGATTGTGGTCTCTCCGGTGGCGGCCACCGCCATCCTTCTGCGGTCTGCGGACTTCTACACTGACCTTGCCCGCATTCTGCGCCGCGGCGAATCTTTCGACGTCGATAGCCTTCTCGGGCACTTGAACACCGTCGGCTATACCTCCGCCGATGTCGTCGAGATGCCTGGTGAGTACGCTCTGCGCGGCGGCATTCTTGATGTTTATTCGCCCGAAGCCGAGCGCCCGGTCCGCATCGAGTTCTTCGGCGACGAGGTGGAATCCATCCGCCGCTTTGATCCCGCCTCGCAGCGCTCATCGAACCCCATGGACGAAGCGCTGCTGTTACCGCTTACCGAAACTCCGGTCAGCGATCAGCTGCTGGGCGCAATCCACACCCGGCTTTCCGGAAAACGCATCACGGGAACGGAAGAGATCGTGGAAGCCGCGGTGCGCGCGGGCGGGGTCACCGTTTTCCCCGGCTGGGAGTTTTACGCCCCGGTGGCTGGAGCCGACCGCAGCGTCTTCGATCTGCTCCCAAACGCGGCCATATTGCTCGACGAGCCCGATCTGTTGCGCACCGAGTTCGACCGCTTCTGGACTCGCGTCGAAGAAGCCCACGAGCGTAGTGGCGTCGGCAATCTGGTGCGTCCGGTGGATTTGTATCTTCCGCTGCACGATTGGTGGAAGAAAGTCGCGTCCCGGACCGGGGCCGACGTCGAACATCTCGGCATCACCCGCAGCGAAGACGTAGACTCCTCGGTCACTTTTCTGACGCAGCCCACTCCGCGTTTTCACGGCGCGGTTCCTACCATGCTCGAAGAAGTCCAGAAGCTTACCGGACAAGGCAATCAGGTGCTGTTCTCCGTGCCCAATACCGGCGAGGTCGAGCGCCTGGCCGACATTTTCACGGAATACAACGTTTCGTTCCGCCTGGGAAGCCGCACGCGCGGCGGCGAAAGCTATGCCGACGAGACCAGTTACTTCGCCGGCGAGGTTCTCACCACGACGCTCGCCAAAGCCTACGTTCCCGACGGCGTTCTTTTCCCCGACGCGCACCTGGCGATCTTTGGCGCCCGCGACCTGTTTGATGAATCCGATGCGGTGGCCTCGCGTCCGCAGCGCCAGAAATCCAAGGTCTCGGCGTTCCTTTCCGACTTCCGCGACCTGCAGGTCAGCGATTACGTCGTCCACGTGGAACACGGCATCGGGCAGTATCAGGGCCTGAAGGAAATCAATCAGGGCGATGGCAACGCGGAGTTCATGCTGCTCGAGTACGCCGAAGGCGCGCGTCTCTACGTCCCGCTCACCCGGCTCGACCTGATTCAGAAATACCGCTCATCCGAAGGCGCCAAGCCGTCGCTCAGTCATTTGGGCACGCAGGCGTGGTCCAAGACCAAGGCCCGCGTGCGCAAGGCCATGAAAGACATGGCCGACGAACTCCTGAAGCTCTATGCCGAACGGAAGATGGCCGCAGGCCACTCCTTCCCCGCGGGCAACGAGTTCGTTCGCGAGTTTGAAGATGCCTTCGAGTTCAACGAGACTGAAGACCAGGCGCAGGCCATCGCCGACGTCACGCGCGATATGGAATCGTCGCAGCCCATGGATCGCCTGCTCTGCGGGGACGTCGGCTACGGCAAGACAGAAGTCGCCATGCGCGCCGCCTTCAAGGCCATCGGCGACAACAAGCAGGTAGCCGTGCTCGCGCCGACCACGGTCCTGGCTTTCCAGCACTACGAAACCTTCAAGCAGCGCTTCGGACCTTTCCCCGTCACCATTGAAATGATCAGCCGCTTCCGCAACGCCAAACAGCAGAAAGAGATTCTGCAGAAAACGGAAGCCGGCAAAATCGACATTCTCATCGGCACCCACCGCATCCTCTCCAAGGACCTCAAGTTCGCCGACCTCGGCCTGCTCGTCGTCGACGAGGAACAGCGCTTCGGCGTCCGCCACAAGGAACGCATCAAGCAGATGCGCAAGCAGGTCGACGTCCTCACCATGTCGGCCACTCCCATCCCGCGCACGCTGCACATGTCGCTGGTCGGCCTGCGCGACATGAGCGTGATCGAAACTCCGCCCAAAGACCGCATGGCGATCCAAACCGTCGTCGCCAGTTGGGACGACAAACTCATCCAGTCGTCCATCGAGCAGGAACTCGAACGCGGCGGCCAGGTCTACTTTGTCCACAACCGCGTGGAGAGCATCTGGGAAATCGCGGCCAAGCTGCAGGAGCTGATCCCGAAAGCGCGCATCATCGTCGGCCACGGACAGATGGGAGAAGCCGAGCTCGAAAAAGTGATGCTGCAGTTCATGCATCACGAAGCCGACATCCTGGTCGCCACCACCATCATCGAGAATGGCCTCGATATCCCGCTGTGCAACACGATTCTCATCAACCGCGCTGACCGCCTGGGCCTCTCTGAGCTTTACCAGTTGCGCGGCCGCGTCGGCCGCTCGAACCGGCGCGCCTACGCCTACCTGCTGATCCCGAAGGAAGTCGAACTCACCCCCATCGCCCGTCGTCGCCTTGCGGCGTTAAAGGAATTCTCCGACCTCGGCGCCGGATTCAAGATCGCTGCGCTGGATTTGGAGTTGCGCGGCGCAGGCAATCTCCTGGGCGGCGAGCAAAGCGGACACATCGAGGCCATCGGCTTCGAGCTCTACACGCAAATGCTCGAGCGTGCCGTCCGCGAAATGAAGGGCGAAGCCGCTCCTGACGAGGCAGAGACCCAACTCAACCTCGGACTCAATATCCGCATCAACGCGGATTACATTCCGGAAGAGAACCAGCGCCTGCAGATGTACAAGCGTGTGGCCCGCGTGGAAACCGAATCGCAACTGGGTGATGTAGGTGCGGAGTTGCAGGACCGCTACGGCCCACCGCCACCCCCAGTGCGCAACCTGCTCGACTATGCGTCGCTCAAGCTGCTATGCATGCGCGTAGGCGTGAACGCCATCGAGCGCAAGCGCGATTCCGTCACCTTCAAGTTCCGCCAGAACGCCGCCGTCGATCCCGAACAGTTAGCCCGCTTCGTCTCCGCCCAGCGCGGCGCGCAGTTCACCCCCGACGGTGTGCTGAAGTTCGTTCTGAAAGCAACGGCCGCGGAAGAAGTCCTGCGAGCCCTGCGCACAGTCTTAGAGCAACTGGCCAGCGAGGAAGCGGCATCTGAAGTTCGATCCGCCGCAAGCGAGGAACATTCTCACTGAAGACGTAAGCACTCGGAACCCCGGGTCGCCAGCCACAAACGCTACCAGTTACAATTGTCCAGCCCCTAGAACGAAGGGCCAACGACCTAAGACCGAACGCCCAAGACCCCATGAAGATGAAAGTCCGCAAAGCCGTATTCCCCGCCGCCGGCCTGGGCACTCGCTTTCTGCCCGCAACCAAAGCCCAGCCCAAAGAAATGCTCCCCATCGTCGACAAGCCGATTATTCAATACGGCGTGGAAGAGGCCATGGCTTCCGGCTGCGACCAGATCCTGATCATCACCGGCCGAGGCAAGCAGGCGATCGAAGACCATTTCGACGTCAGCTACGAGCTGGAAAAAATGCTCGAGGAGCGCCGCAAAACCGATCTGCTCAAGATCGTCCGCAACATTTCCGACATGATGCACGTGGCCTACGTCCGCCAGAAAGAAGCGCTTGGCCTGGGCCACGCCGTGCTGATGGCGCGCGAACTCGTCGGCAACGAGCCCTTCGCCGTGCTGCTGGCCGACGATGTCATCGACGCCACCGTCCCAGCCCTCAAGCAGATGGTGGATGTTTTCGATCAAAAGCAGTGCTCCGTGATCGCCGCCCAGGTGGTCGAAGGCAAGATGATCTCGTCCTACGGCGTCTTCGACGCCCAACCCGCCGAAGGATTCAACGGCCGCCTCTTCGAGATCCGCAACATGGTGGAAAAGCCTAGGCCCGAGGATGCCCCGTCGAACCTGGCCATCATCGGCCGCTACATCCTGACCCCGGCAATTTTCGACTGCCTCGCCAAGACTCCGACCGGCGCTGGCGGCGAACTGCAACTCACCGACGGCCTGCGCATGTTGCTCAAGCAGGAAAAGATGTACGCATACGTCTACGAAGGCAAACGTTACGATACCGGCGACAAGCTGGGATTCCTGAAGGCGACGGTAGAATTCGCCCTCAAGCGCAACGACCTGGGCGGTCCGTTCCGCGAGTACTTGAAGGGTTTGAAACTGTAACTCGAGAGTCAACTGAGGGTGGGGACTTTGACTTCCACGCCCCGGCAACTCATGTGGCGACAGCCGCCTCGGCTGTCCGGCAAAGCGAAGCGAGCCGCTCCATTGTGAGGACAGTAGCACCGGGATTGAAGATTACAGATTTGAGATTGCAGATTGGGCCCTGCCTTTCAATCTGCAATCTGAAATCAACAATCTACAATCCCTTCAGCTTCTTCGACTTCTCTTCCACGCCCCGCGCCAGCTTCTCCTTGTGAGCCTCAAGTTTCTTCGTAATCGAAGCATCGCCCAACGCAATCATCTGCGCCGCCAGAATCCCCGCGTTGGTCGCCCCCGGCTTCCCAATCGCAACCGTAGCCACCGGAATCCCCGCCGGCATCTGCACTGTCGCCAGCAGAGAATCCATGCCTTGCAGCGAAGTCGAAGGAATCGGCACCCCAATCACCGGCAAAGTCGTATGCGCCGCGATCACCCCCGCCAGGTGCGCCGCTCCACCAGCCCCCGCGATGATCACCTGAATGCCACGCCCCGCGGCCTTGCGCGCGAAGTCCGCCGTGCGGTCGGGCGAGCGATGTGCCGAAGTCACGTCAATTTCATACGCGATGCCGAACTCGTCGAGCGCCTTGCCCGCCTCGCGCATGATCTCCAGATCAGAATCGCTCCCCATCACAATCGAAACCAGTGGCTTGCTCATCTCTCCTCTGTCCTCACAACTATTTCTTCAACGCCCGCCCCGCAATATCCCTGCGATAATGCGCCCCATCAAAACTGATCTTCGCGCAAGCCTCATAAGCGCGCCCGACCGCCGTCTCCAGATCGCGCGCCCGCGCCGTCACCCCCAACACGCGCCCGCCCGCAGTGTAGTATGCTCCATCGCGCTTCGAAGT
>JADGNP010000341.1 GCA_017883425.1 Candidatus Sulfotelmatobacter sp.
CAGCTTGAACCGCACATAGGAATTCAGATGGCTGTCGGGCACGTGATGGACGACCTGGCGCACAGTCCATCCGCCGGGGCGATACGGGGTGTCGAGTTGTGTTTCGGAGAGCCCCTTGACGGCCGCGCGCAGGTTGGCGGGCGTGCAGGCAATGTCGTTCAGAGACGTTTGCTTCTGCTCTTCGGTGAGAAGTCCGTCGAAGTGGAACTTGCCGATGGGATAGCGCAGGTCGTTCATTTTGTCCTCCGCCTCGAGAGCGTTGCCTCACAGATGATCGGCAACGCACGAAAGGTGCAAGAAAGCGGGCGTCCAATAGCGGAAACGCCACCGGATCCTGCCGCTCGCGTACGCAATCAACACGCACACGTTGATCCCGCCTACCTCTTGATGTACTATTTGAATGTGTACATGGAGAAATCCCTGCCATGCCGAGAATAGCGGTAGAAGACAACAGCCGGATGTCCCTGCGGATTCGGGCCGAGGAGAAAGCGCTGCTTTTGCGGGCGGTGGCGCTGAACCATACCGACCTGACGGATTTTGTCATTCGTCACGCCTTGCGTGCGGCCAAGGCCGTCATCGAAGAGGCGGATCGTGTGCAGCTCTCCGAGAGGGATAGTTTGCGCGTTCTCGATCTGCTGGAGAATCCGCCCGCGCCGAACGCAAAACTAAGGGCGTCCGCCCGGGCATTGCCAAAGCGGTCATAGTCGTGACGGCATGGCACGAAGAGCCGATCAACAAGAAACATGATCGGGAAGGGTTCGACTGCGGCGAAGAAGCGCTGAACGAATTCTTGCGCCGTTACGCTCGCAAGAGCCACGAGTTGGGCGGCGCGAAAACTTTCCTTGCGATTGACAATGCCGAGAACGAAACCATTCTCGGCTTCTATAGTCTGAGCCCCGCATCGGTTGCCTATGCCCGGACGCCGGAGGTCACACGGCGCGGGCTGGCACGCCATGACGTGCCGGGCTTCCGCCTGGCGCGCCTGGCTGTGGATCGCAGGTTTCAGGGTCAGGGAATTGGCGGACAACTTCTGCTCGCGGCGGGCAGACGCTGCCTGTTGGCCTCGGCGCAGGTTGGCGGCGTCGTGCTTGTCATTGATGCCAAGAATGAAAGGGTGGCACGATGGTATGCCAGCTATGGCGCCGTGCCGCTGCTGGACGCGCCGTTATCTCTGCTGTTGCCGCTCGCGACCATCGAGGCCGCACTCAAAAAGGCGGGAAAATACTGAAGCTTCTTGGATGAGACACCTCAGGATCGACCCGCCAGGGATGAGACATTCGCCGACCCAACGGCTCAGTCATGGGATTTCTCGGCCCATGCAGCCGAGCGACAGGCAAGGCTGGGCCACTAGCATTCACGTCACAGCTCTTCTGCGGAAATCCAGAACCCGCTCAGTTAACTACAACCCCTAGCGCCCATCCCTGGCCAACCCCATCCCCTCCGGCTTCGAATTTCGATTCCTCATGCCCCTGGTTTGGTGCATTCAAGGGGGTTTCTAGGCTAAACTCTCTCTGCTGTTGAGTTTGCCTAACACAGTCCCCGAAGCGGCCGGGCGGGCCGCCTTGGGAATTTCCTGCGAGGGGAACTATGCCATCGTCAGTCTGGTCTGGTCACTTAACCTTCGGACTCATCTCCATGCCCGTGCGTCTGTTTTCCGGCGCGCGCAGCAGCGGCATTTCTTTCAACATGCTGCATCGCACCGACAAGCAGCGGGTCAAGCAGCAGTACATTTGTCCGCTGGAAAACGTCGTGGTCGACCGCAGCGACATCGTCAAGGGCTACGAGTTTCGCAAGGACGAATACATCATCATCGAGCCCGACGAGATCAAGAAGATCGAGCCGCAGACCGCCAAGACCATGGAGATTCTGGAATTCGTGAAGGCCGGCGACGTCGATCCGGTGTATTTCGAATCCTCGTACTACATGATGCCGGAAGAAGCTGGCCGGCGTCCCTACGCCTTGCTGACCAAGGCGCTCGAAGAGAGCGAGTACGTCGCCATCGCCAAGATCACCATGCACAACCGCGAATACACCGTGTTCCTGCGCCCGCACGAAGGCGGGCTCATGCTGCACACCATGTATTACGCCGAGGAAGTGCGCAAGGTGGAAGGTTTCGGGGCCCCCGACGTGGAGTTGAAGGAAGCTGAAGTGAAAGTTGCCCACCAGTTGATCGAGGCGCTGGCCGATGAGTGGGATCCCGAAAAGTACAAGGACAACTTCCAGGAAAACTTGAAGAAGCTGATCGAGACCAAGCTCGAAGGCGGAGAAGTGGCCGCCGTCGAGAAGCCGAAAAAACTGGCCCCGGTCATCGATCTGATGGCGGCGTTGAAGCAAAGCCTGGCCCAGATGGAGGGCAAGAAGAAACCCGCCGCCACCATCAAGTCCGACGAACCGGTCGCCGCGACGGCAAAATCTCGCCGCGGAAGGGGATAGGGGCAACTTTGAACTATCAGCCGTCAGCTCTCAGCTTGCATGGGACCGCCCCACCTCTCACTCACGTTTGAATTGAAGATTGGACGTTGCCCCACATCTCCCGTCATCCAACTTGCCCGATGCTCCCGGCATCAGAGGGTGTAGCTGAGAGCTGACGGCTGAAAGCTGCTCTCTAGCGCGGACGGCCCACAATCGTTACAATAATCGCTTCTGTCTGAATCATTCGAACCAGAACTTTTCCTTCGGGGTGCCGATGAGTTTCCGACGTGTGGGCTGGGTGGCAGCGATCGCGCTGGCAACTTTGCTCGAACTTTCCTGTGGCCAGGTCTATCGCCCCGTGGTCATTCCCACGAGCACGACTCCGCCCAATCCGGCGAACTTCCACGCCGTCTTTGGCATCAGCGCCAATGTGCCCTCGAGCCCCGGCACAGCGCTCCAGATCGACGTCTCGGGAGATACCAACATCGGCGAGGCTAATGTGGGCGTCAATCCCACGCATGCCGCCGTTCTTTCCAACAATTCGCGGGTTTTCGTGGCCAGCGCGGGGAGTCTGTTCCCCGGGGGCGCCGACGTCGTCACGGCGTTCTTTCCGGCCGGTAATAGCAGCCTCGCGACGGGGCTGGGCACGCCGACCACCTTCAGTCTGCCTTCCGGATCCCTGCCGGTTTTTGTGAACACCACTCAGAGCAACGCCGTCTACGTAGCGAACTATGGCACCAATTCCGTCTCTGCGCTGAACATCGCGACCAACTCGGTCAGCCAGACTGGACCGGCCGGAGCTAATCCGGTGGCGCTGGCGGAGACGCCGAATGCCCAAAACCTTTACGTCGTGAATCAGGGCGACAACACGGTGACGGATCTTTCGCCCACCGACCTGTCAACCTTGGCGACCATCCCGCTCCCGAATGGCAGCAGCGTGCCGGTCTGGGCGGTTGCGCGCGCGGACAGTCAACGGATCTACGTCGTCACCCAGGGCGATGGCCAGCTCCATACCATCCGTACCGATACGAACGCGGTGGTCTCGAGTCAGTCCGTGGGAGGCCCCGGCGCTAACTTCGTGCTTTACGACAAGAGCCGCAACCGCCTCTATGTGACCAATCCCGGCGCTGCGGCGGTGTACGTCTTTAGCTCAACCACTGACCCGCCCACGTCGTTGGGAACGGTGATCATTCCCACTCCTCCCATTTCAACCAGTGCCACAAATTGCGGATCCTACACTTGCTCGTACGGTCCCGTGGTGCCGGTATCAGTCGCGGCTTTGCCCGATGGCAGCCGGTTCTACGTGGCCAGCTACGTGACGGGAACGGCCATTTGCTCTCCCAGCGACACCTGCTATTCGAGTTCGAATCCTCCGCCGGCCACGTGTCCTGACGTGACTGTGACCGCTCCGACTCCGGGTTGCGTGATTCCCCAGGTCAGCGTTTTTGACGCCGCCAGCCTGGCGCAGAAGACGACCGTGTTTCCCCTGCTCAGCCCGGTGGCCGGTACCCAGGCGTTTGCCGCGACGCCGCTCACGTTCTGCGCGCCCGTTGT
Organism: Candidatus Sulfotelmatobacter sp.; assembly: GCA_017883425.1. Lineage (GTDB taxonomy): Bacteria > Acidobacteriota > Terriglobia > Terriglobales > Acidobacteriaceae > Sulfotelmatobacter. The sequence goes on from JADGNP010000341.1 coordinate 3,967, forward strand.
CCCCTACACGCCAGCCGCGGCCCGCTTCCGCATGGCGGCAGCCGCCGCGGTAGATAGTAGCCACGTCTATGTGAGCATGTGCGATGCACGCGCCATCGCCGACATCGACGCCACCACCAGCACGATAGCGGCGGGAGGCAGCAACTCCCCCGATGTGCTGGTCACAGATTTGAGGCCCCCGTTTGCCTTTGGTGCAGGGTCCACGATCACGTCACTCTCGATCACCTCAAATGTCATTACGTTGCAAGCCGCGAATACGTTTTTCGTGGGAGAGAATGTTGCAATTTCGGGCTTGACGCAGGAAACAGACTTGAATGGGCTGACCTTGACGGTCCTCGCGACCGGGCTGTCGGCCTCGCAATTCGAATGCAGTCTTGCTCACGCCGACGTACCCCCGACGAGCAATCTCGGAGCAGACGCAGCCGCGATTCCGGTAAACGCCGTACCGCAAACACCGATTTTCCTGCTGACCGGCCAATAGCTGCTAAGGAACCTAGACCTTGGCGGGAACTTCTTCTTTCACCGCGTCTCTGGCCGCGTAGTGTGAATCGACGTATTCGTCGAGAATCCCAATAAACTCCGCGACGATGCGATCCCCCTTGAGCGTGGTGAACAGCCGTCCGTCAACGTACACCGGCGCCTTGGGCTCCTCGAACGTGCCCGGCAGGGAAATGCCGATGTTGGCGTGCTTCGATTCGCCCGGGCCGTTGACCACGCAGCCCATCACGGCGAGCTTCATCTCTTCCACGCCGATGTATCGGCCCTTCCACGCCGGCATCTGCTCGCGCAGGTAGGTCTGAATCTGCTCGGCCATCTCCTGGAAGAACGTGCTGGTGGTGCGTCCACAGCCGGGGCAAGCCGTTACCTGCGGCGTGAAGCTGCGAATGCCTATGGATTGCAGAATCTGCTGCGCGACCCGGACTTCTTCGGTGCGGTCGCCGCCCGGCGCAGGCGTCAGCGAAACCCGAATCGTGTCGCCAATGCCTTCCTGCAGCACCACTCCCATGGCGGCGCTCGACGCCACCACGCCCTTCGCGCCCATGCCGGCTTCCGTGAGTCCAAGATGCAGTGGATATTCGCAGCGTGCCGCCAGTGCGCGATAGACATCGATCAAATCCTGCACGCCACTTACCTTCGCACTCAGAATGATCTGGTCGGCGCGCAAGCCGAATTGCTGCGCCAGTTGTGCTGAACTCAGCGCGCTCACCACCATCGCTTCCATGGTCACTTCGCGCGCGGATTTCGGGTTGTCGAGGCGCGAATTCTCGTCCATCATGCGGGTCAGCAGGGTCTGATCGAGCGATCCCCAATTGACGCCGATGCGCACCGGCTTTTCATATTTCACCGCGACTTCGATCATGGTGCGGAAATTGGAGTCGCCCGTACGTCCGATACTGGCATTGCCGGGATTGATGCGGTACTTGGCCAGATCGCGCGCGCACTCGGGGAACTTCGTCAACAGAACGTGCCCGTTGTAGTGGAAGTCGCCGATAATGGGTACGCGGATGCCCTGCTTGTCGAGTTGCTCGACGATGTGGGGAACGGCTGCGGCAGCTTCGTCATTGTTGACAGTGACGCGTACCAGTTCTGATCCAGCGCGGGCCAGCGCCGCCACCTGCTGCACCGTCGAGGGCACGTCCGCCGTGTCGGTATTGGTCATAGACTGCACCACTATCGGTGCATCCGACCCCACGCGCACACCGCCGACAACAGCCGTCACGGTCTTTCTGCGTTGAATATTGGCCATATGGGAACTTTTATTTTATCACGTGCAAAGCGGGCTCCGGGCTTGGGTGGCGCAGCGCTTTCAGCGCTGAGATAAAGTGCCGGTGAAAGAAATGCCGCTTCAGAGGCTGCGGAGAAACTCGCATTCCGCGCTACAGCGCCTTCAAGCCGCGTTCAGTGTCGGCGCTTGAGCGGCACGACTCGAAGTCGTGCCCTTCCCGGTCTTGCTGGTCGTGAGTGAAATCTGAGGGTTTGATCCGACCCGGGAAGGGTACGACTTCAAGTCGTACCACATGAGGCCAGCGTAGAAGCATGGCTTTAGCCGCTGGGGTGGCGCGACCTGGCGGACGAAACGTAGAAGCGCGAGCTGCGGGTGAGGAAATCTCCTGATGCGGTCGTCCGTGGTGCCCACGCTTCGAGAATCGCGAAGCGTGGGGCAGCCTGGGGCGTGGCGGCGCAAAGATGGGCCAGCCCCCCAGCGGCTAAAGCCGAGTTCT
>JADGNP010000342.1 GCA_017883425.1 Candidatus Sulfotelmatobacter sp.
TCGTCGGAGCAGAGCGCCAAAGACGAAGCGGGGCTGCATCTCAGCACCCTGGACGCGAAGCGGACAAAGTATGACGAGGAGATAGATGAAGCGGACGACATCGTCTCCGATCTGTTCAACCGCTCCATGAAGCTGACGTTCAACGGCTCCGAGAATCGCAGCGCCTTGCGGGTAAAACGTGCGCGCGTGAAGAAAAAGGAGGAAAGCAAAGCCCGAAACCGAGTCGGCGGCTTTGCCATTCCCTTTGCCTTCGCGCAGCAGCAACTGGCGCGGGCAAGCGAGCATCTTCAAATCGCCCTCGCTCTGTTTCCTCTCGGCGCCGAGGCCAACGAGTTGATGGGACTGGTCTTTTTACAGGCCAATGACGGCCGTTCCGCCATCAGGAGTTTTGATGTAGTTGCCAGCCAGGGCCTGCCGGTTTCCTTTTACGCCGAGATGCGCGGCCACAAGCAGGACCAGGCGGTGAAGTGCGAGTTGCACCACGATGGCCTGCGTTTGATTTCCCTCTCGTCGTACGACAAGAAAGGGAATCCCGCTCCGCCCAGCAAGCCGGCAGGGGAAGATGGACTGGGAGACATGATTGTTGAGCCTGCTGCCGATCGTCAGCTAGCGTTCGATTCCCTCGACTTGAGCTTGGCCGATATCAAGAAGGTCGAGACCGACAAAGGGATGCTCAAGCTGAAACTTGCGCAGAAGGAAATCACGCTATCCCCGATTTACCTGCCCTCCTTCACCCCCGTTGAGGGTCCACAGGCACGAAGGTTTGCCAACAACTACACTCGGCTGTTTGTCCGTTACCCGGGATTGGAAGACTCCAAGCTGGGAAGCGAGGGCATGACCGGGGGAGAGAAATTCAAGATGGGCTACAACATCGCCAACTCCACCATCGATATCGCGATGTCGGGCTTTACTCCAATCAGCGCAATCAGTAGCGTGCAGGACGCAATCGACATTACTCGAACCATTCACTCAGCGATGGCTTCGCTCAGCGTGAGCTTTGCGACCTGGGAGCGAAGCGTAGACGACCAGCAGGGACTCCTGGCGGGCAAGGAGTTCAAGGCGATCCCGACCCAACCCGCGAATCTGGCATTCGTGCAGGAAATGAAGTAGTTTGGAGCGATTTAGAGGCCCCTGTAAGCGCTCGCGGCGCCGCGCCGATCCCAACCGAGAATCTAACCACGGCGAACGAGATGGAGCACTCCTTTTGTGCTTCTAGTAGATCTCCAGGTGGAGAACATCGGCGATCTGAAAGTTCACACGATTGACCAAGACCAAATTGCCGCCGATCACGACGTGCGCGTAGTTCGGAGGTGGAGGCGGAAGCATCACTTCCAGTTCCCGAGGGCAAGGCCGCATCTGTTTCTGAAGTCCCGGCGGCAGAGTTCCACGAACGACCAATTGGCGCTCTAATCCGGGGGGAAGACGATCGCGCTTGGCCAGGCCTGGCGGGAGATGCGAGTAATGAGCACGGTACCAATTGCGAGCGGAATCACGGTCATGATCGGAATAGCGGTCGTGTCCATGACCCTTTTCGTGGCCCTTGGCATGACCGTGGCCGCGGTCATTATCCTCGTCGCGATCATGTTTGTCGTGGCCGTGGCCGTGCTCCTGGGCCACTGCCGGGGTCGTCGAAAGTGCGAGGGAAAGGATCGCGCCTGCCCCGAGGAATAACCATCTCCTGTGTGACATCTAGTTCCTCCTGAAAGTGCTTCCACTCTGAGGGTACAAAATTTTGGGGCCTCCGAGAACATTACGGAAGAGCACTGAGCCATCGCGGAATCACGCCCGCTGGTGCATGCAACATTCCCGGGCATTGGGGGTTCCAATCGAGTACAGTGGCTAGCGTTGCTCCGTCTCAAATGAAGGGCAAGGAGAAATTATGTTGTGCACTGTGGCGTCAAGAATCCATTATGTAGCTTTTGCGGCTGCCTTGATTGTTGTTCCAGTGCTGAGCGGCCAACAATCAAAAGAAATTGGCATCGCTCCCGTACCCGCACAGATCGTCGCTGCTCGAAAAGTGTTCATCTCGAACGGCGGTGCGGACCTGGCGGCGCAGGTCGCGTTCAAACGTGCCGAAGAGCCCGATCAGGCATACAACCATTTCTATTCAGCCATGCAGACCTGGGGACGATATGAGCTCGTCTCGGCTCCCGGCGAAGCCGACCTGGTTTTTGAGATACGTTTTACCGCGCCGATTTACTACAACGGAAACTTAGCGACCTACGACCCTCAATTCGGATTGAGAATCCTCGATGCCAAGACGCATTTCCTGCTTTGGAGTCTGGCCGAGCCGGTGGGGATGGCGTGGCGCAAAGCTGCCTGGCTCAAGAATTTCGATCATGGGCTGGGCGCTCTCATGGATGACCTTAAGAAGCTGTCGACGCCCTCCCCGGCCAGCGGCGAGTCCTCAAAGAAGTAGACCTACCGAATGGACGGCCGCGCGGCCTCACTGGGGCATCTTTTTTGCGCTGTGACCGTCCTCATACTCACCGCGCCCTGGCACCGATATAATTCTCCCGCCATGGACTTCGAACAAAAAGTCGCCGAACTCAAAAAGCGGAACCAGCTCGCCGAAGACGGCGGTGGCGCCAAGCGCCGCGAGCGCCAGCATAAAGAAGGTAAGATGTCGGCCCGCGAGCGCATCGAGTTCCTGCTCGACGAGGGCACGTTCGAGGAGACCGACAAGCTCGTCACCCACCGCTGCAACGACTTCGGCATGGCCGATCAAAAGATCTATGGCGACGGATTCATCACTGGCTACGGCCGCATTGAGGGCCGGCTGGTCTACGTTTTTGCGCAGGATTTCACCGTGTTCGGCGGGTCGCTCTCGGAAACCAATGCCGGGAAGATCGTCAAGATCATGGATCTGGCGGCAAAAATGGGCGCGCCGGTCATTGGGCTGAACGATTCCGGGGGTGCGCGGATTCAGGAAGGCGTGATGTCGCTGGCGGGCTATGCGGACATTTTTTTGCGCAACACGTTGTACAGCGGTGTCGTGCCGCAGATTTCGGCGATCATGGGGCCGTGCGCCGGGGGAGCCGTGTATTCGCCCGCCATCACCGACTTTGTGCTGATGGTCGACAAGACTTCGTACATGTTTATCACCGGGCCCGACGTCATCAAGACCGTGACGCTGGAAGAGGTGACCAAAGAACAGCTGGGCGGCGCCATGACGCATAACGAAACGTCGGGCGTGGCGCACTTTCTGGCGCACGACGACGCGGAGTGCTTGTCGATGGTGCGCGAGCTGTTGAGCTTTTTGCCGTCGAACAACCTGGATGAGCCTCCGCGCAAAGTCTGCACCGATCCCATCGACCGGGCTGACTCGGCGCTCGACAAGATTGTTCCCGCCCAATCGAACCAGCCTTACGACATTAAAGATGTCATCCACGGAGTGGTGGACGACGCTTATTTTTTCGAGGTGCAAGAGCACTACGCGAAAAACATTGTGGTGGGATTCGCGCGACTCGACGGACGACCGGTCGGGATCGTCGCCAACCAGCCGTCGGTGCTGGCGGGAACGCTGGACATCAACGCGTCGGTGAAGGGCGCGCGCTTCGTTCGCTTCTGCGATTGCTTCAACATCCCTCTGGTGACGTTTGAAGACGTGCCGGGATTCCTGCCGGGAACGGCGCAGGAGTATGGCGGGATCATTAAGCACGGCGCCAAGCTGCTGTTTGCGTTCGCTGAAGCCACCGTCCCGAAGGTCACTGTCATTACGCGCAAGGCGTATGGTGGGGCTTATTGCGTCATGGCATCGAAGCACATCCGCACGGACGTGAATTATGCCTGGCCCACCGCCGAGATTGCAGTCATGGGACCGGAGGGAGCTGTGGACATTGTCTACAAACGCGAACTGGACGCTGCAGCCAACCGCGAACAACTTCGCCGCGAAAAGATCGACGAATTCCGCGACCGTCTCGCCAACCCCTACGTGGCCGCCGACCGCGGATTTGTGGACGCGGTCATCCAGCCGCGCGAAACGCGGAAGAAGTTGATCCAGGCGCTGGCCATGCTGGAGACGAAGCGGGATAAGAATCCGCCGAAGAAGCATGGGAATATACCGCTGTGAACCATGCAGGCTATTGCACATGCCGCGATTCCATGGCAGACTGGGAAGCGAACAAAAGGCGAATTTGAATGGCCGGACCGAAGATTGACGAGATCGGGCCCTGGTCGGAAGTGAAACTCGACATACTCAAACGTTATGCAGTCGAGTATTCGAAGATTCTATCGAATCAAAAGAATCCGTCATTCTTTCATGTTTACATAGACGCCTTTGCTGGAGCGGGGTTCCATCTGTCTGAAACAACCGGCGAAATGGTACTAGGAAGTCCTTTGAACGCGCTCCTGGTTCGCCCTCCCTTCCGCGAGTATCACCTGATCGACTTAGATGGAGACAAGATAGCGGGGTTGGATCGATTTATTGGAGAGCGAAAGGACGTATTTCTCCACAAAGGGAACTGCAATCAAGTGCTCCTGCGTGACGTGTTCCCCAAGGTCTTGCGAGAAGATTTCAGAAGAGGATTGTGTTTGCTCGACCCCTACGGCCTGACCCTTGATTGGAACGTAATACAGAAGGCCGGACAAATGCAGTCGCTCGACATTTTCATTAATTTCCCGATTTACGATATCAACATCAATGTTCTGCACCGCGATCCGAAAACGGTATTGCCGCTGCACATCGAACGGATGAACACTTACTGGGGCGACAAGTCTTGGCGCGAAGTCGCGTACGAGAAATCTCCCGGCCTTTTCGGTGACATGGAGGAGAAAGTTACGAACCGTCGATTCGCAGAAGCGTTTCGCGAGCGGCTAAAGAAGATTGCCGGATTCAAGAAGGTCCCACAGCCCCTGCCAATGCGCAACAGCAGGAATTCCGTTGTTTACTATCTATTCTTCGCTTCGCACAAAAACACAGCTGAGAATATCGTTAAGTACATTTTTGACACTTTTGGTAAGCACTGATTTACGAAAATGTCATTGAACTCCCATATCGAATGGACCGACGCGACATGGAACCCCGTGCGTGGCTGCACGAAGATCAGTCCCGGATGCAAGCATTGCTACGCTGAGACGTTTGCGGAGCGGTTCCGCGGGGTCAAGGGACATCCGTATGAGCAAGGGTTCGATCTGCGCCTTGTCCCTGAAAAGCTGACCGAGCCATTCTCTTGGCGCTCTCCGAAACTCGTGTTTGTGAATTCGATGAGCGACCTCTTCCAGGAAGGTGTCCCCGACAGCTACATCGAGGCCGTTTGCCGCGTGATGGTGACTGCCAAATGGCACACGTTTCAGGTGCTCACGAAGCGAGCGGAGAGACTCCGAGAGTTGTTGAGCGGACCACTGCGTTTTGCTGCCGAGCAGGATCACATCTGGTGGGGCGTCAGCGTCGAAGACAAGAAATATGGTTTGCCCCGGATCAGCCATCTGCAAGATGCCCCGGCGAGGGTCCGCTTCCTTTCGATAGAACCGCTGCTGGAAGACCTCGGCGAATTCGATCTCTCCGGCATCAGTTGGGCAATTGTTGGGGGCGAGAGCGGGCCCGGGGCCCGGACGATGAGGAAGGAATGGGTGATCTCGGTCCGCGATCAATGCCGCAAATACCATGTTCCGTTCTTCTTCAAGCAATGGGGCGGCGTGAGGAAAGCCAAGAACGGCAGGCTGCTCGACGATCGCACCTACGATGAATATCCCGAGCGCATCGCGTCAGCGGTTCCCGACCGGGCAAGCTGTGCGGCCTTTGCCCAAGACATTCTGAATTCTTTCGCCTAGAGCAGTTTTACTGAAAGCGTAGGCCAAAACCCTCAGGGGCTAAAAGCCCAACAACAGTTGCGGAGCTTACGGCACGGCTGAAGCCGTGCCCTTCCCAAACACCCTACCCAAATACGATCCGTGGTCTACGCTAGCGCCGAAAACGGGATAAAGCCGGGAAGGCGGACTGAACAAACAGTCGCCAGGCACCATGCCACGCGTGCCGCCGATTGCAGGTGAATTACGGGCTACTCTTACCTAACCCGGTAAGGTAAGGTTTGCCGACAAACCAGGAGTGATTCGGTCATTAGAGCAGTTCTCGCGATGGTGTAGAGTGTGCACCCTCAGCGGCTAAAGCCGAAACCCGTTGCAGCTCCTGGCGGCACGGCTGAAGCCGTGCCCTTC
>JADGNP010000343.1 GCA_017883425.1 Candidatus Sulfotelmatobacter sp.
GAACTTGGTTTCGATCTCGGTTTGGCGAGCGGCCGAGGAGGGGGTGAAGCCGAGGATGGAGGTTTGGGCGTGGGAGAGGGTTGTACAGGAAAGAACCGACAACAGTGCAAAGGTGGAGGAGATAAGGATGCGGTGTCCGATGTTCATGAATATTCTCGCGGGAAATCAATGCCCTCAGGGGCTAAAGTCTAAATCGATTGTGCGCACTCTACGCGGTGCTGAAGCGCCGCTCTTCCACGGCGGCGCCGGCGTGCAGCGGTGCTTCGCACCGCCTGACCGGGTCAAAGACCCGGTCCCACACAAGCAAGTGCTATTTCGCTTTCAGGATGTCGCTCAGCACGTCTGGCTTTGATTCGTCGCGCACCAGGTGGGGATATTTCTGGCCACCGTGGTAGTCGATTTTGTACGTCTTGTAGTAGTCGGTGTTTTCGACCAGCAACTCGAGCGGAGCGCTGCTGTTCTTCGCGGCCTTGATTGCGTCGCGCAGGACCTCAGGAGAAAAGCGACGGCCATTGACCGCGACCAGTTTCATTCCCGGGCCGATGCCGGCTTTCGCGGCGGGCATGCCTTCCGTGGTGTCGCTAATGGTGCCATCCTCGTTCAACCCGAGGCCGAACGCGAGGGCGGCTGGCACGAAGTGGTACATGCCTGCCATGCCGCTCATCATGTCCGAGGGGGTGTCGTCGTAGACGACCTTCCATCCGCTGTCCTCAATGCCGCGGAGGGGAGCGCCCGGTCCGTGATTGGTGAGGCGTTCGGTCCAGAAGCCGCGCCAGTCGTAGGGGACGATCTGATTCAGAGCGGCGACAACGTCTTCGAAGGTGTAGGTCTTGACCATCGGTCCGGTGCTGGGCGGGCCGTGGAAAAGGTGGCAGAAATCGTCGAGCGTTTTGGCGCCTTTGGTCTGCTGGCGGATGATGACGTCGGCCCATAACCAGTTCAGCGTGTCTTCCGAATAGAAATCGGTGCTGCGGCGCCACGATTCCCAGGCTCTGGGAGAAAAATAAAGTTGCGGAGCGGCGTCGGCTGTGTCTTGCAGGTTGCGCCATTCGCGGCCTGGAGTGTGATCGAGGGCGGCCGCGGTCAGAGCCAGATCGTCGCGGTCCTGCTCAGCGGTGAGCAGACCGCTGCGGGCGGTGAGCACGAAGCCCAGATAGTTGGTCAGGCCCTCGTAGACCCAGAGCAGATCGTCCTGCATGGGCTGCTGGTAGTCGGGTGTGGCGAGGTCAGCGGGACGGCGAAACTTTCCGTTCCAGGAGTGGACATACTCGTGAGGCAGCAGGCTCGCCGACATTTTGCGCGCGGTGTCGTCGACCAGGCCGCGCTCGTCCACGCGGCTGTCGTCGGATTCGTGATGTTCCAGGCCGAAGTGGGCGACGTGATCGCTCAGCGTGTAGAGGAAGTGATAGTCGCGGTAGTGATGCGCGCCAAAGAGCTTTTGAGCCTGGTCAACCAGATTCTTGTAGTGGTCCCAGACTTCCTGGGGAGGATTGAGAGCGGCGGCGCTGTCGGCGGCGATGTCCATTTCGGTCAGGGGATCCTGGGCGAGCGGCACGACTTTCAGGAATTCTCCAGTGATGACCGGAGAATCGACCAGCGTGGTGAGGGAGACGGTGGCGAACTGGATTTCGTTTCCGTTCTGGCTGGTCACGGGAAGAGGGGTGCCGAACTTCCAGCCTTCCGGAAGCTTCAGGCTGGCGGAGTAGTTGATGTCGTCAGACTTCCAGCCTTTGGGATAGAGCAGGACCTGGTTCCAACTGATGACGGCGAGCTTGTCGGTGGCGGAGGAACCCGCGGAGAATCCGCCTTCGAAGGTCGCGGGAGAAAGGAAGTCGAGTTCGGCGGCCACTTCCGTGGCGCCCGCCGGGACGTCCACGTGGATGGTGAAGCCGTCAAGCAGGTCGCGGCGCCATTTCAGAGTCTTGCCGCCGGCACTGAACTTCAGGCCCGCGAGATCTACGACGGGGCCGTCGGGCGCGTGCTCGCCGGGAATCCACTTGGGGTAGTAGAGGGTCAGGTCGCCGGGGCTGGCGGGAATCTTCAGCGAGGCGTGGAAGATCTTGCGGGGCGCCGTGGTGGCGTCGACGGCAATGGTGACGGTGGGCGGAGTGGCGCTCCAGGCGGAAACTGTGAGGATTGCGATGCAGACGGCTCCCAAAGTGCTGGAGAGTTTCATTCGGTACGAGGCCCCCATGTTCGTGATGTGGTGAATCCCGCGCGATGCTGCAGGATTTTAGACTATAGCAGTCTGGGAGTGGGACGGTACAGGGAATGGGTCCGCGATTGGAGGAGGGCGGAAAGGAGGTCATCGTTGTTGAAGGTAGAGTTCCACTCGATCAGTTGTCCAGGTGGCGATGCCGCTGCCAAAAAAATCCTGATCCTCGGTCCAAATCGGTAAATCGAGTAATAGGGCTGCGGCGACCACGGGCCAATCGTCCGGATCCCGCAACTCTATGCGTGCGCGAGCTGAACTTTCGTATTCCTCGTAGAGACTGCGATCTACTCGTTCGACTACGCGGGCAAGCTGATCCAGCACCGAGAGCCCAAGGTCAGCATCAAATCCGCGATCTTTTGAAACGATGGGTACGTACCGCTGCGCGTCCTGAAAGCAACCGTCTGGAGTATAGAACCTTGCTTCATCCTCGTACTTCTCGAGAAGCTGTCGCACGCGCCTTCCAAATATCGCCCGCAGGAGAATGTTCGCATCCAGAATCAGCCCGCGGTGTTCATTCATTTGTGCTCACCACGGCGCCAGCGTTTGAAGTCTTTGAGGATCTCCTCCTCCGAGATTCCTTCGGCGGCGAGCACTTCCTGCAAGCGTGAGGCTGCCTCTTTCAAAGCCGCTCGCTCTGCTTCCGTGCGCTTTCGTCGCGCGGGTATGTAGTAGCCAACCGTGTCGCCATGGCGGGTGATGGCAACCGCTTCGTCCGTTTCCAGGAGATAGGTGGCCAAGTTTTCGCGAAATTCCCGAATTCCGACTTTTAGGGTTCCCATGGAGACTCCGTGTACCGTTGTGTACACAAGTATAGCGCTCACAGCCAGCTTCCGCAAGCGTGACACTGCTATGATTCCGCAGATGTCGCGGCGCGGAAAGTTTATTACATTTGAAGGGCTCGACGGAACGGGCAAGAGCACGCAACTGCGGAAGCTGGCCGCGGTGGTGCGCGCGGCTGGACATAAGGTCGTGGAGACGCGCGAGCCGGGAGGAACGCTGACGGGAGAAAAGATCCGCAAGGTGCTGCTCGATTCCGGGACGGCGGGGCTGTCGCCGCTGGCGGAGATGGCGCTGATGTTCGCTTCGCGGGCGCAACACATTGCTGAAGTCATCGAGCCGGCGCTGGCCGCGGGCAGCATCGTGCTGTGCGATCGCTTTACGGATTCGACCGAGGCGTATCAGGGGAGCGGGCGCAAATTGGGGAGTGAGGCAGTGCGCGAACTGCATCGCGTGCTGTGTGGCAATCTGCAGCCGGACTTGACGATTCTGCTGGATTCGGACGCGGCGGCGAGTCTGAGTCGTGCGCGCCGGCGGAATAAGCGAACCTCGAAGGTCGTGAGCCGCGGGCACAGCGACGAAAACCGGTTCGAGCAGGAGACCCGAGCATTTTTTGCCCGTGTGCACGAAGGGTATCTCACGATTGCCGCGCGGGAGCATGGGCGGGTCGCGGTGGTGGACGCACGCGGGACGCCGGGGCAGACACATCAGCGGATTGTGGAACTGGTTCGCCGTAAGCTGAAACTCTGAGAAAGTCCCTTTCACCACGGAGGCACGGAGGCACGGAGGCACGGAGAAAAGCACAAACTTAAAAGAGCCCGACCTTCGATTTACAATCATTTGCGGTCTTCTCGGTGTCTCCGTTCCCCCGTGGTGAACAAGATCTATGCCTTTTTCTGATTTTCACGGCAACAGCGAAACCATCCATCGCCTGCGGGATATGTTGGCGCGCGAGCGCTTTCCGCATGCGGTGGTGCTGTCGGGCGGGCAAGGATCGGGGAAGTACACCCTGGCGCTGATGCTGGCGCAGGCGTTGAACTGCCTTTCGCCGACCAGGATCGGCGGCCTGCCGGATTTCTGCGGGAAGTGCGCCAACTGTACCCGCATCGCTCAGGCTGCGGACCTGGACGCACGCTTCGCCGAGGCCGTGGAGGCGCGCGAGAATCTGCGCGAGACGGACAAGAAAGAGACCCGGCTCTTTGTGCAGACTCACCCAGACGTGCTCATCATTCCGCCCGATCCTCCGCAGATGATGATCAAGGTGGACCAGGTGCGGCGGGTCATTGAGACGATTTATTACCGTCCGGCGGAGGGCAGGGAACGGGTTTACATCTTCAGCGACTCGGCCTTCATGAAAGAGGCGGCAAACTCGCTGCTCAAGGTGCTGGAGGAGCCGCCGGAGTTTGCGACGATTTTCCTGCTGACGGAGAATCCGGGAGAACTGCTGCCGACGATCCGCTCGCGGTCGATGGTGTTCCCGCTGGGCGCATTAGCGGCGGAGGAAATTGAGCGTTACCTGGCCCAGCATCGTCCGGAGTGGAAGGCGGCCGAGCGCGCCCTTGTCGCCCGGTTATCGGAAGGGGCGGTGGGACGCGCCCGCGGGTTTGATCTCGCGGCTTACGTCGCGGCCCGCGGGCATGCGATGGCGATTCTGAACTCGGCGCTGCGGGGTGGAGAGCACAGCGAGCTGTTCAAGGTCACCGAGTCGTACCGGCCCGGGGCGGAAGGGCGGGGGAAGACCGAGCAGTTGATTCGCACGCTTTATTCGTTGTTGCGCGATCTGGCGTCGATCGAAGCGGGCGCGCCGGAGCTGGTTCGGAATACCGACATTGCTGGCGAGTTGAAGCGGTTGGCGGAGGGAGCCGACTTCGATTGGATTACGCTGGCGTCTGACCGGCTGGCCGAGGTGGAACGCGGGATGCGGCGGAATCTTCTGCGCTCGCTTTCGCTCGATGCGTTCGCGGCGGCGCTGGAGAAGGGGTAGGGGCCGGAGCTGGCAAGGGGAATTGTGCCGTCCCTGCGGGACTTGTTTCGTATTTCTCCGCCGCACCCAGGACTTCGTCCTGGGCTATTGTCGGCCGCCCCTCCGGGGCTTGACCATTTTCCGCTTCTCACCCACGGCTTGCGCCTCTTCAGCAAGCTCCGGGCAAGCCGTGGGCTGCATTCTTTCGCTGCTTCGCCGCTGGTGCCTGGACGGCTCGCACTGCCTAGATACCTGGATGGCTGACCCGGAAGGCGGGACGGGTAACTCTCCCCAGGTTACTGTCGATTCGGGTTGCGATATGAGTGGGTTTTAAGAATCATATTTTCAATCAGTTACCAAGATTACTCCGGTGGTTCTACTCCCTTCGGAGAGATTGCCCGACCCTGCCTGCCCGCCTATAATCGTCCTACTCTGGTTCAGGATTCTCCGTCAGGTTCCGGGTAGAACATGGGGAGGGCTTGGTCTGTCTGAACGCCCTCCAGCGATGGTTCGGTGAAAGGGAAACGCCCGGATATGCGAAAGCGCCTGCAACTCGCATTCATGCTGACGGCCACGACGACGGCAATCGCGACCTCCTTCTCTTTATTCTGTGCAACGCCTCCGGTGTGGGCGGCTGAGGGCGATGGTACGCCCCAGGTGATCACCACGAGCGAGGAGCACGGGCGCAGAGTCTATGTAAACGAGCCCGCCCCGGCGCAGAAACATGCGACGCAGGCGGCTCAGCCCAGGCGCTCGTCGCTGGTGTATTGGAGCAGCAAAGAAAATCGCTGGAAGCCGGTGCCTTCTGCGAACACGGCTTCGATGCAGGCGGCGCGGTCGGCCGCCGCTGAGGTCAGCCAGTATTTTGTCCACGAGTCAATGCAGTCGGCGAATGCGAAGATCGTGGCGGCCAATACCCGGGGACATCAGGCTTCGCAGGAAGAAATCGACTCGTCGATCGTGATGGCAGCGGCCCGGCACAATGTGGACCCCAATCTGGTGCGCGCGGTGGTCAAGGTGGAGTCGAATTTCAATTCCAATGCGGTTTCGCGCAAGGGGGCCATGGGCCTGATGCAGTTGATGCCGCAGACAGCGCGGCAGTTGAATGTGAAGAATCCGTTTGACCCGGACCAGAACGTGGATGCCGGAGTGCGGCATCTGAAGCAACTCCTGGAAAAC
>JADGNP010000344.1 GCA_017883425.1 Candidatus Sulfotelmatobacter sp.
AACTGGCGAATCGAGCACACGTAGATTGTGATGCTGTTGGCCTTAGACGGATGGAAGAATGCGAGGTGAGCAGGTGAGCGGGGATATTGGGAGAGACGATACGACGTTGGTGAGCGTAATCGGCATCGCCATCCTTAGTCGGGCCCGACGCCATCACGTGTTGATTCACTCTTAATGTAGCGATAAAACTTGGCTGGACCTCGCTGCTTCCAGTATTGTGCATCGTACTTATCAATTCCCGGACCGCGACTCAGATCACTGAAGAAGACGTGTCGTGCCGGGCTGACCACAATGCCGACGTGTCCTCTCCATACAATCAAATCCCCGGGCTGAGGATGCTTCACCCTACGAAATTGATCTGTACCACGATACAAGTCCGACGAATCCGCGTAAGGATAAGAGAAACCGGCGCGATCATAGATTGCGTGCACCAGGTGCGAGCAATCGTGCTCAACAAAGTGGACATGAGCATCGAGTGCGGCAGCAATCACAGACAAGCCGTCATCTTGCGTCAACGTAATCGGGCGCAGGTATTGCGTTTTCCGAGCAGGCGGAGTTCCCCGCACGATTGCACTCTTCTGCGCTGATAAACCCTTGCAAGCGAAGGCGCAGAGAATGAGGGCTACAACGACGTGTTTTCGATGGATACGTATGGTTCCAGTATTGTGACGCGGCGGTTAACGGTGGGACACGTTACGCCGGTGCTAGGACATCCGCTTGCAAAGACCCCTAGGAAGTCAACCACAGGAACTGAAGAGAGATAACGGTAACGTGGGTCGAGTTGCGGGCGAAAGATCCCTGCAGCGCTCATTGAGGTCAATGGGTGCTACGGCCGGTTCTCGGGAGCGTGACCTCAGACCTGTCGCCCGCTATTGCTCTCTCTGCCCGGAATACATCCCGGACCATCCCTCCATGGTTCTGTTACTCGCCGCTGGGGTGTGGAGTTTGCGTTGTGCTCTTGGGCAGTTCCGGAGGCTTAATGTAGCCCACCGGGATCTGTCCCGTCAGCGAATCCATCCAGACTTCAATCGACTTGACCTGGGCGTCAGTGAGAGTTACTCCACGCTGGTGAACCGCCATGTTGCGAATCGCCTGGTCCAGACTGGCGACCGAGCCGTCATGGAAGTATGGTCCCGTCTTTTTGATATTCCGTAGCGAGGGAACCTTGAATACCATCTTGTCCATGTCGTCCTTGGTCAACTGATAGACTCCCTGATCGGTTTGGTTGGGCCACGGTTTCACAACGCCGAGCTTCTGGTACGACGCTCCACCGACATACGGACCGGAGTGGCACCATTGACAGCCGGTTGCGGCAAAGGTGTTGAAGCCGGACTTTTGGGCGTCGGTCAGGGCCGACTGATCGCCTTGGATGAAGGCATCCCAAGCCGATGGAGTGACCAGTCCGCGCTCGAACGCTCCAATCGCCAACGCCATGTTGTTGTAGGTAATCGGATCCTTGTCTTTGGGAAAGGCGGTCTGAAAAAGCGCACTATACTGCGGCATGGACTTAATCACTTCGACGGCCGCGGCATTGGAGGGCATCGCCATCTCAACTGGGTTGGTGATTGGGCCTTTCGCCTGTTCCTCGACAGTCGGAGCCCGGCCATCCCAGAACTGCACGAAGTGCCCGGCGGCGTTGTACACGGTTTGTCCGTTACGCTTCCCCGGCTGGTTCTTGTGGCCGGTGGACACGGGCTTGGATTCCGCGCCATAAGCGTCGAGCGGATGGCAGGTATTGCAGGAGATCTTCTGGCTGGCCGACAGGCGAGGATCGTAGTACAGAATTCTCCCCAGCGTCACTTTCGCGTCCGTCACCGGATTGTCGGGCGAGCTCATCACCGCGGGAAGCGGTGCAAAGAGCTGTAATGCCTCGGCGTTCACCTGCACCTTGCCGGATGCCGACAGAAGGTAGGTGACGGAGAGAAGAACGAGCATGAGCAGCAAAGCGAACCATCTAACGTGGCGTGAGCTGAAATTCGTCATAAGCGCCCCCTAGGAATGCCAGCGGCTGGTGGATAGAGTGCCGGGCACTTTTTTCATATATACAGCGAGCAGCAAATTCTCAAGGACATCAATCACGCTGGCCTGTGAACACGGTCACGCCCGGCGAAAGAGGAGGGAATCTTGGGACCTGCATTCATTCACTACAGGGTACAAAGCCCAATTTTCGGTAGTGGTGCACTTTGAGAAGAACGATTCGTATCAGGGCATGCCTTCAAGCATGCCACACCAGCATGCAGCGCAGAGTCGGCTTTTTAGCCGCGGCGGCCACGGCGAGGCAAACCCAAGCGGCTAAAGCAGTTAGCGCCTGATTCTTTTGCGGCATCGCTGAAGCGAAGCCCTGATACGAATCGTTCTTCTCACTGCACAACTACCCAATTTTCTACCCCCTTGACAATCTGCCCCCGGTGGAGCAGAATCTTTTATAGGCGAATAAAAAGCGAAAGTCACCGCAATTGCCTCCGCGGCTCCAGCCCCGGCGTTCCCTGAAATTTTTCGAGGAATCTTATGTCTTCCGCAGTGGTTTCCACTTCGGCGGCCCTGGGCCGCCCTTTTGTCTTTGATACCAAAGCAGTTCCGGAAGTGTCTCTGCCCCCTGAACCGGCAGAGGGGCATCCGCAAGGTCGTCCACCCCAACGAGTTCGCCGCTCCGATCTTCCCAGCGAGCTCGTCTCCGCCGACCCAAGACTGGCGAGCGTCACCCCAGCCTCGCGGCTCGATATTCGCCCGGCGCCAGAGATGGTTTCGAGCGGCATTCCCGCCATCGATAGCCTGACCGGTGGTCTGCCCCGCGGATGCCTGACTGAAATCTGCGGCCCCGCATCCTCGGGACGCACCACCTTGCTCCTGGCCGCTCTGGCTGCCGCCACTCGCCGCGGAGAATTTTGCGCTGTGGTGGATGCCAGTGACGCGCTCGATCCCCAGTCCGCCGCAGCCGCAGGGGTGGAACTGGAGCGGTTGCTGTGGGTGCGTTGCGGCGAGAGTTCCCCGCAAAACGTCTGCCATCCAGAAGAACCTGTTTCCCGCTCGAAGAAGTTTTCGCAACGCAACCCAGGTTCGAATCAGCCGGGTTCGAATCAGCCAAGTCAGCGGCAGTCTGAAAACTGTTTGGAGCAAGTCCTGCGTGCCACGGATTTGCTGCTCGAAAGTGGCGGCTTCGGCCTGATCGTCCTCGATCTCGGCGATCTGCCGCCACAGGCAGCGCGCCATATTCCGTTGACCACGTGGTTCCGCTTCCGCCGCGCGGTAGAGTACACCCCCACAATCCTGCTGGCCATCGAGCAACACCCCATCGCCGGCAGCTGCTCCTCCCTGCTGCTGCAGTTGGGATCAAGCGATCCAATGCTGCCAGCGGAGGGATCAGCCGCGAAGCGGCGAAAGAATGCAGCCCATGGCGCAAGCCGTGGGTTAGCCGCCGAGGAGATTGAAGCCCCGGAGGGGCGAAAGAAAATTTGCATAAGCGAGCAATCCGCCGTTGATTTCCCATTTGCTCATCCCGCGCACGCGCAATTGCTCACTGGACTGGATATCACCGCGGAGCTGATTCGTTCGCGTCTGGAACGCAAGCCCGCCCGCTCCACTGCAGCTTTCGCCAGCAAAACCGCGTGGGCCGGATGAAAGGATTGAATCATTGAGTGATTGAGTCATGCCGTTTGCCTGCATCTACGTGCCGAATTTTCCCGTGGCCGCTGCACTGCGCGCCGAACCAGAACTGCAGGCACGCGCTGTCGCCATTCTCGAAGGCAAACCTCCGCTGGAAAAAATTGTCGCGGTCAATGAAAAGGCCGCCCGCATGGGCATCGCACCGGGTATGGCCAAGGCCCAAGCCGAGCTGTGCTCGGAACTTGCCTTACGCCCGCGTTCTTCGCTGCAGGAATCCGCCGCGCACGCCGCCTTGCTCGACTGCGCCCAGTCGTTCTCCCCGTGTGTGGAAGACGCAGCCTGCGACACAGCCCTGCTCGATCTCGCGGGCATGGAATCTCTTCTCGGATCGCTGCCGAAAATTTCTCGCGCCATCTACCACCGCGCGGCCACGCTCGGACTCGAAGCCAATGTTGCCGTAGCTTCCAATCCCGATGCGGCCGTGCTCGCTGCCCGTGGTTTTTCCGGCATCACCGTGATTCCCTCGGGTCAAGAAGCAGAGCGGCTGGGTCCGTTGTCGGTGGAAGTGCTATTCGCGGATCGACTGGAAGGAGATCGACTGGAAGGAGATGAAAAAAAAGCCGCCGGCCGCCTGCTCGAAACCCTCGACCGCTGGGGCATACGCAACCTGCGTGGACTGGCCGCACTGCCGGAAGTTTCGCTCAGCGAACGTCTCGGACAGGAAGGCCTGCGCCTGCAGCAACTGGCGCGTGGCGCCGCTTCTCGCACGCTGGTCCTCGTGGAAGTGCCGCCGGTATTTGAAGAAGCCGTCGAACTGGAGCACGGCATTGTCTTGCTCGAGCCTCTGGCCTTCCTGCTGAATCGCCTGCTCGAGCAACTCTGCGCACGGTTAGGTTCCCGTGCCCTGGCCACGCAAGAGCTGTGCCTCACGCTAGAACTCGAAAACTTTTCCTCGCTCAATCACCAATCACCAATCAACAATCAACAATTTGTCCGCACCCTGCGCCTGCCCCTTCCCATGCTCGACGCCAAGGTGTTCCTCAAATTGCTGCAACTGGATTTGAACGCGCATCCCCCGGGCGCGCCTATCGTAAAGATCCTTCTGGCCGCCGAACCGGCTCGGCCACGTTCGGCGCAGGGCGGCCTGTTTCTGCCTCCATCGCCGGAACCGGAAAAACTGGAACTCACCCTCGCCCGCATCGCCGGGATGGTCGGCGAAAACAAGGTTGGAGCGCTGGAGTTGCTCGACACGCATCATCCCGAAGG
Source organism: Candidatus Sulfotelmatobacter sp. (assembly GCA_017883425.1). Taxonomy (GTDB): domain Bacteria; phylum Acidobacteriota; class Terriglobia; order Terriglobales; family Acidobacteriaceae; genus Sulfotelmatobacter. The sequence continues at coordinate 4,870 of JADGNP010000344.1, forward strand.
ATTCCGCATGCAACGCTTTGTAGCCGAAGGCACACAGAAAAGTTCGGGCGAACAAAATCTCGGCGCGACAGCTCCTGACTCGGCAGAAGAAAAGTCCGCCGTGACGGCTCTACGCCGCTTCCGCCCGCCACTCCGCGCCACTGTAACTCTGGAAAACGGCCAGCCCACCCGAGTCGCCTGCCCCAAGAAGAAAGAAGTGCAGGGCGACGTGCTCTGGAAGGCCGGACCGTGGCGCTTTTCCGGCGACTGGTGGGAACGCGAAGCCTGGTCCCGCGACGAGTGGGACCTGGCCCTGCGAAACGGCGAGAACCTTGCTCTCTACCGCCTCGTGCACGACCTGCTCGGAGGCGGCTGGTTCGTGGAAGGAACGTATGACTGAAAAGGATTTAAGAGCGTTTCACCACAGAGACACAGAGGCACAGAGAAAGGCAAAGACAACGGAAAAACCAAAAACTACTCATGGTTTTCTCTGTGTCTCTGTGTCTCTGTGGTGAAAAAGTTTAACTGAGAACTGATGTCCTACATCGAGCTTCATACCCGCTCTGCTTTCAGTTTTCTCGAAGGTGCGTCCCTACCCGAGGAGTTGGCCACAGTCTGCGCCCAGCTCAACCTGCCCGCGATGGCGCTGCTCGATACCGACGGGGTTTATGGCGCGCCGCGCTTTCACCTGGCCGCAACAAAAGCCCGCATCAAAGCGCATATCGGCGCGGAGGTTACGGCTAATCTTTTTTCACCACAGAGACACAGAGACACAGAGGAAAACAATCAACAATCAGAAATCACCAATCAACAATTTACGAATTCCTCTGTGTCTCTGTGCCTCCGTGGTGAGTTCCGCCTTCCTCTACTCGTCTCCACTCGCGCCGGCTACCAGAATCTCTGCCGCCTGATCACCAAAATGAAATTGCGCGCGAAAAAAGGCGAAGGCGCAGTCTGCCAGGAAGAACTCGAAGAGCACGCCCCCGGCCTCATCTGCCTCACCGGCGGAGCAGAAGGCCCGCTAGCCGCCGCCTTGCAGCAAGGCGGCATCGAAGAAGCTCGACGGCAAGTCGATCAACTCATTGGGATCTTCGGCCCCCGCAACGTCTACGTCGAATTGCAGCGTCATTTCCAGCGCGAAGAAGAATCCCGCAATCGCGCCGCAATCGCCATCGCGCGTTCGCTCAATCTTCCTCTGCTGGCCACCAACGGTGTCTGCTATGCCACCGCCAAAGGTCGCGAACTGTGCGACGCATTCACCGCGATCCGCCACCACC